>JBNKDB010000429.1:0-6402 GCA_050288045.1 Anaerolineales bacterium
TTATATCCATATACCTCATGTGTTTCGATCGCCGCCGGAACAATATCACCCCCAAAATCATCGTAAGTCGTACTCTCCAAGACATCGATCAACACCTGTGTTTTGAAGAGGTACATCCCCATTGATCCAATATACGGGCTGACTTTATCTTCCTTACGACTCACGAAGTCAGCTAGAATCTCAGGGTCGGTTGGCTTTTCAACAAAGTCGATGATTCGTCCAGCCTGATTGCTCTTCAAAATCCCAAAGCGCCCGGCATCCTCTTGCCGCACCGGCTGCACCGCGATGGTGATATCGGCATCCTTTTCAATATGATATGCCAACATCACATCGTAATCCATCCGGTAAAGATGATCACCTGCCAGAATGATGACGTGATCCGCATCGGCACTCTTGATCTCGATCAACTGTTTCCGTACCGCATCTGCGGTGCCCTGGTACCAGTCCATGCTGTCTGATCGCTGTTCGGCGGCCAGGATTTGCACCCAGCCACGGCTGAAATTATCAAAGTTATAGGTTTGTGAAATATGGCGATGGAGAGAAACTGAGTTGAACTGCGTCAACACGGCAATGCGCTGGAATCCAGCATTGATACAATTACTGATTGGAATATCAATCAAACGATACTTCCCTGCGATCGGCACAGCTGGTTTTGCACGTTCCTTAGTAAGTGGGTACAAGCGCGTTCCGCGCCCACCACCAAGAATTACCGCCAAAACATTACTGAGTTGTGGCATTATTTTCTCCCGACTCGTTGATGGTTGATATGAAATTCAGAGCAAATTAAATGGTAAACGGCATTTGTTTTTTAGGCAAGCAATTTGAATATAGTCGACGCGCGCTTATGGCTATGCGCAATTAAAGTTCAGATATTGGGTCGTTGCATTATCCAGGTCAGCATAGATTCCGCGATTTTCTGGAGGCAGCAATCTGGCGATTTGATACATGATTTCCGTCGTCATCTGGGACCGGATATCTCGATCTACCTTTTGCCCCCTACTATCCAAGCAGAAACAATCGCCAACCCTGATGTTGAAATCCGTCCGTTTCAAGCGCTTCATGTTTCCCCAAAAATGTTCGTTGCCATAATATACCAACGGCAAAATTGGCGCGCCGCTCATCAGTGCGACCATCGTTACTCCTGGGTAACCTTTTTGCAGCCGGCCATGTTTGCTGCGCGTACCTTCTGGAGCTACGGCCAGGATTTGCCCACTATTCAAAGCGCGCACGCCCTCTTTAATCGCACCGATGTCAGCCTCCCCTCGCCGTACCGGGATCGCTTCCCAGAGATCGAATAGCAAACTAAACACGGGATTGTCCCAGGTTTCCTCTTTCACATAACCGGTTAGCGGCCGCGGCTGTAAATAGACATAGACCAGCGGGACTTCAATAAAATTGATGTGATTGGTGACAATGATCAACGGCCCCTGGATAGGCACTTTCTCAATCTCTTTAGAATCAATCCTGCAGGCAATCCCCGTCAGTGTCTTTATGGTGATATTTACGGCGCTTTCAAGATAAGACATAAGATACTTACCTCAAGAATATATCACTTCGATCTGATTTGGTAAGATTTCCATCACCAATTCCTGTCCTGCTTCACATAAGGTCTCGCCATCAGCATGCGCTGGCAAGCTGCCTTCAATTGCCCTGACTGTGATCTTTTTCGCCCGGTCGGTAATGATCGGCTCTTCAGTAGCCTGTGTACCCGCCATAAAACGCGGAATCAATGTGAATATCCGTAATTTACCTACTTCTTTGGCAATACACAGATCGAACACGCCATCGTTGTTTTCGCCTTCTGGCGCCATCATAAAGCCGCCCCCCATCCGGCGTCCGTTCATCACCGAAACCATCAATGTTTTTTCAGTGAGTGTCTTGCCATTGACTTCTATCTCCACTTTCGGCGCTTTGTAATACAAGAAAATAGTTTTCATTGCTGCGACGATATAAGAAGGGAAGCCACTCAATCGCTTAAGCTTCACTGCTTCGAAGCCGACCACAGCATCGAAACCTATACCAACGCCATTTCCAAAATATCTGCCATCCGGAAAAAGTCCTCCGGTCACTTTGCCAACATCGACGATCATACGTTTATCGTTTGCCAAAGCTTCGCAAGCCTCATCCAAATCAGCGGACATATTCATCCCAAAAGCCAGATCATTACCACGCCCGACACTGATTACGTAATACGCCGCCTCACCGATACCCTGCTCTTTTGCTAATACAAGACCGTTCAAAACTTCGTTGGCTGTGCCATCACCCCCGGCAGCTACAACTACATCGTATCCGTCAGCGACAGCCTCCTTCGCTAATTCGATGGCATGCAGCGGTCTTTCCGTCAAAACCAGATCGTAATCAAGCCCTAAACGCTTCAAGTTCTCTTCAATAGCCGGAACCGAGCGGCCACCTTCACCTCGTCCGGATGTCGGATTTACGATGATCTTATAGCGCGCCATAGTGTTTTATTTTCTCCTCTAAAGATGTATTAGTTAGAACCCGCTTCCGGTCATAAAGTTTCAAATGTTAACTTGCTAACTACAGGGGATTAATCAACAATCACCGGTACGAATTCGAATTTTGTTACGTCAACCAGGCCAAGATCAGACATGCGCAGTTCAGGGATCACAACCAGGGCAGAGAGGCTCAACTGCATATTGGGATTATTCAAGCCGCACCCACAAGCCTCGAAGCCTGCCAGGATCGTTCCCGCCTTTTCCGCGACGACTTCGGCCCGCTCACTGGACATCAACCCGGCAATCGGCAACTCGACCAGCCCAATTACCTCACCTTCCTTGACCACGACCTGCCCGCCCCCCACCCTGGCAAGCTCATTGACCGCCAAAGCCATGTCGGTTTCACTGGTCCCCACCACGATCAAATGATGGCTGTCGTGTGCTACCGTGGAAGCAATCGCACAAGACACATTAAAGCCAAACCCATGTGCCAGGCCGACCTGCACCCGCCCGGTGCCTTCATGCCGTTCTACCACAGCTATCTTGACGATATCGTTTTCCATATCCACAGGGACTTCCCCGTTTTCAGCTTTCACCGTCATTCGCAGGTGCTTGGTTGGGGCCTGGTTTTCAATAATCCCAATCACATTGGCCGTTACTTCTCCATCCCTAGGGGATTTGAGCACAAAATCGCTGGCCGAGAAAGTCTTACCAATCTTAACCGACTTCACCGCCCATTCAGGATAAGCGTACGCCGCCAGATCTGCAACCATCTTCCCATCCTCAGCCACGATCACCCCCTTGGCAATCACCTGTTCGACCTCAAATGCAGTCAAGTCGCTGAGCAAGAGGATATCGGCAGAACGTCCAGGCGCGATCATGCCCACTTCATGCGCCACCCCAAAATGCTCCGCTGTGTTGATCGTTGCCATCTGGATGGCTGTAATTGGCTCCAGGCCTTGTGAGATCGCATGCCGCACAACCCTATTCATGTGCCCATCATTGACCAATGTTTCTGAATGCGAATCGTCCGTCACCAACAGAAAGTTCCGGGAATCCAATCCCATCTCGGTGATCGCCCCAAGCTGAGCAGCGACATCATGCCAGGCTGAGCCATAGCGCAGCATCGCTTTCATACCCTGGCGCACGCGCGCTACCGCGTCTTCCAAACGCGTACCTTCGTGGTCGTCCTGCGGACCCCCAGCCACATATCCGTGGAAAGGAAGTCCCAGATCAGGTGCTGCATAATGCCCACCGATCACCTTGTTAGCAGCGCGCGTTTCGGCCATTTCGGCCAGCATCTTGTCATCTGCAAAATAAACGCCAGGGAAGTTCATCATCTCCCCCAGGCCAATGATGCCATCCCACCCCATCGCTTCCGCGACTTCTTCCGGGCCAATCTTATCGCCAGGTGTTTCCAAACCAGGCGCAGAAGGCACACACGACGGCATTTGCACCCATACGCGAATGGGCTGTTCTGCAGCTTCATCAACCATCAGGCGCACGCCTTTTAAGCCAAATACATTAGCGATTTCGTGCGGGTCGACGAACATCCCGGTTGTGCCGTGCGGAACCACTGCCCGCACAAATTCGGTTACCGTGAGCATTCCCGATTCCACGTGCATATGTCCATCCAGCAACCCCGGGCACAGATAGCGCCCTTGTGCTTCGATCACCAGCGTATCCTCACCAATCGTGTGGGTTGCATCCTCACCAACGTAAGCGATCCGGCCATCGATCACGGCCACATCCGTATGTGGCAAAATCTCACCTGATTGCACACATACCCATTGCCCATCGCGGATCACCATATCAGCGGGCATACGCCCCATCGCCACATCAATAAGTTTCTTCCTGCTGGAATGCCATTCGGTTGCTCGATTAACCATGCCTTACTCCTTCTGCTCATGTAGCCATTAATTATTCCATTATACCCACATTCTTACCAAACAAATTCGTATCGTGCAGCAGATTTTACCCACAATCTAAAGATCGTATATATAATGCTTTCAAATGAAAAGACACCATGTTTTGATCGCATTTTGCATATTCCTGACCGCCTGTAATATATCCCAATCTCCGGCGATCAGTGCCAATTCCACCATCTCCACCATCACACCAACACCTTTCATGCCGTTGCCACCTACACCAGACGGCGCTGCGCCATCCTTCCCCACTGCAACCAGCACCATATTTCTCCTGCCAACCACAGCCGCGCCGACAAGCATTCCGTCCACCAATGCTCCTGCTATTGGGGTCTGGCTCGATCCCGCCCTCCCAAGCACACTCGCGTCCCAAGTCCACTTACCACCTGATCTAGCCTTGCTTTCTTCGCCGGACAACGCCGCCCTACAGCTTGGTGTCGGAGAAGAGCGACTGTTGACTCATTGGGTTTACGCCTTGGTAGCCCCATTTCCAACCATTGAGGATAATATTTCGCTCAAAGAGCTGCGTCAAATCTGGATAGGGGAAGATCGAAACCGCACATTTGGCCCCCTCCTGGTAGACGCAAACACGCTCTCAGTATTTAGTGCATATTGGGGGCCTCCTGCCTCAGACGCCTACAAAGAAGTTTCGGCAAATGAACTACTGGAACGCGCCTGGGATGACCAGCCAAGTTGGGCGCTCGTGCCATTCGAAGCACTGGAGCCGCGCTGGAAAGTGCTGCAAATCGACGGCAGTTCACCAATACAGAAGGATTTCGTTCTCGCGGACTATCCCTTAAGCGTTCCCATTACTCTCAACGGGGAGCGGGAACTGGCCGATGCTATTTACGCCATGAATGGTCCTACTACCACATCTCCCCTAATCACCAGCAACCGTGATCCTGATAAATTAACCACTGTAGTTATGACCGGAGTCACCGCATTGGTACGCGCCACTGCGTTTGCCATGGAGCAGCAAGGCGTCTTGTATCCGGCGCAGGATATTGGCCCCTGGCTGCGTCAGGCCGACATTACCCACATCAGTAATGAAGTCCCCTTTGCCGAAGACTGCCCATTCCCTAATCCGGTACAGGAAGGCATGATATTCTGCAGCGATCCGCGCTATATCAATTTACTCGAAAACGTGGGCACAGACGTGGTCGAACTCACCGGGGATCACTTCGGAGATTGGGGTTCGGTAGCCATGCTCTATACCCTGGAACTGTACGACGAAGAAGAATGGCTCTATTACGGCGGCGGCAAGAATCTCAATCAAGGGCGCAAGCCGGTTACACTTGAGCATAACGGGAACAAGATCGCCTTCATCGGTTGTAACGGAAAAGGCGGCGTATACGCAACCGCCTCAGCAGATAACCCCGGCGCGGTCGCCTGTGATTTCGATTGGATGCATAAACAGATCGAAAATCTGACCGCAGAAGGCTACCTGGTGATTGCCACTTTCCAACATTTCGAATATTACACTTACGCCGCCCAGCCCGACCAGGTTGAAGACTTCGAGGGTATGGCAGAAGCCGGAGCGGTGATCGTCAGCGGCAGCCAGGCCCATCAACCACAGGCTATTGACTTCCAAAACAACGCCTTCATCCACTACGGCTTGGGCAACCTGTTCTTTGACCAATACGGCGTTAGCGAAGCTACCCGCCAGGCATTTATCGACCGTCACATCTTCTATGATGGCAAATATATCAGCACCGAGCTACTCACGATCATGTTTGTCGATTACGCTCGCGCCCGTCCAATGACCACCGAAGAGCGCCAGCAATTACTAGAAACGGTCTTCACAGCAAACGGCTGGTAAACTCTACCAACAGCAAAAAGGCACAGCAAATTGCTGCGCCTTTGGGATATATCGAGGGAACACTCGTTTATTTACAAACGAATTCCTTTTCATAATGCGGGTAAGCATACACATTACCAACTTGAGTCGTACCACACCCATACATGGTATATTCGTATTCTCCCTTTGGAATGGTGATCTCGAGTTCCTCATCCGCTTGCAT
>JBNKDB010000430.1:0-2550 GCA_050288045.1 Anaerolineales bacterium
GACGGAGCCGGGTTCTTCCGCATCTTCACGCGTGTGATGCTGCCGATTTCGATCCCCAGTTTCGTAGTCGTGCTGATCTGGCAGTTCACTTCAGCCTGGAACGATTTCCTCTTCGCCGTCGTGCTGACCGACCCGCAGCACTGGCCGGTAACCGTGGCGCTGAACAATATGGCCGGCAGCCAGATCATCGCCTGGAACGTGCAAATGGCCGGTTCTTTCCTGGCCGCCCTGCCCACCCTGCTGATCTACGTTTTCCTCAGCAATTACTTCCTGCGTGGCCTGATGTCTGGGGCGCTCAAAGGCTAAAGCCGCCAAAACACGCTTTGCGTAATTACGCTAACAGCGCCGGTATCCTTTCCAGATACCGGCGCTGTGTGTATCGACCGGGCAGGTCACAAATGGAGCGACTGCCCGGCCGGTTTTCATTTCTGACAACTTTGTTATGTCTTCCTCTGCCGACATTATCTATTGACAAATAGTCTATAGTTAGATATTCTATAGCTGATAACTGACCAGTTGTGACGACACTTTATACAAAAGTTTATACGGTCAGTTACTACTTTTTCGATCATTACTTGAAAAGGAGTACTCATGCCGCGTGGACATGGTCGAAGACGCCGCCGGGTGATGAGTTTCTTGCAGCCCTGCCTGTTGATGATGCTGCATCGGGGCCAGACCCACGGATACAATCTACTGGGTGGATTGGATGAATTCGGTTTCAACCCCGAGCGCCTCGATCCCAGCATGGTCTACCGCGCCCTGCGCGACATGGAAGACGCCGGGCTGGCGACCTCGGAGTGGAACGAGGACAGCCTGGGTCCGCAACGCCGCGAATACCGCATCACCGACCTGGGCGAAAGCCACCTGGCCGGTTGGGTGGAAGACCTGCGCCGCACGCGGGGCGAGATCGACGCGCTGATTGCGGCCTACGAGCAAGTCAATTTAGAGAAGGACTAGACCGAAAAACAATGATCACCCCGGACAGTGGTTTGGGTGCTCAAACAGGATTGACATCATATATCTACAAGGAGAATATGTTATGCGTATCGCTTTTTCAACCGAAGACCAGAACGGCTTAGATAGCCTGATCAGCCACCATTTCGGGCGCTGTCCCAACTACTTGCTCGTAGATCTGGAAGGCGGAACAGTCCAGGCCGTGCAATCCATCGCGAACCCATATTTAGAGCAGCATGAACCTGGCATGATTCCTGAATTCATCCACAACCAGGGTGCCAACGTAATGGTCAGCGGCGGTATGGGCCGCCGGGCATTGGCTTTCTTTGGCCAGTTCGATATCCAGGTGGCAACCGGCGCGAGCGGTACAGCACAAGCCGCGCTCGATGCATATCTGCGTGGGGAACTGCCAGAGGGTCAACCCTGCCACCAAAGCGAGCAACACGGGCATGGGCACGGACATCATCATCACGACCACGAGCATCATCACGACCACCATCATCACGACTAATCGTACCCCACTCGCAATCCGAAGAATGCCTTTTCACCAGTGGAAAGGCATTTTTGTTTTAATTTACGATCCCCGCTTTGGTCGGGAACTTTTTTCTCCCCACTCTCGTTATAAGAGAAATCGCATATCGGCAAGCCGGTTGGAGAGGCCGCTCTTACGCCAATTTCGAGCACCTCTCCCGACAACCAGTCAGCCCAAGGAGAAAAAGTCATGAAGAAGCGCATCCCCTTTCCCACCATCTTGTTGCTGGTAAGCATCCTCGCCCTGATCCTCTCGGCCTGCGGTGCCGCCCCAGAAACTATCTATGCTACCGGAGAACCTGATCTGGCCATGGCAGAGGAAGAACCTATGGAAGAAGAGGCAATGGAAGAAGCCGCCCCTGCCGAAGATATGGACGACACCTCGCAAGACACCGGCTCCAAATCCAGCAACACCCCCAACCTCACCACCCGCCTGGTGATCAAGAACGCTCGTATCGAACTGGTGGTCGATGACCCAGCCACTCGCATGGACGACGTAATCTTCATGACCGATGCGATGGGCGGCTATGTGGTCAATTCGGCCCTCGTCCAGCACAACGAAAAAGATGAGGTTACTGTCGAGAAGGCCAACATCAGCATCCGGGTACCCGCCGAACGCCTGACCGAAGCGCTAGAATGGATTGAAGGCCTGGCCCTGCATGTTGAATCCAAAGAAGTGACTGGCAAGGATGTCACCAAGGATTACACCGACCTCAAATCCCGCCTGCGCAACCTGCAAGACGCCGAAGCTCAATTACGCAGTTTCATGGAAGATGCCAAAGATTCCAAACAAGTGATGGCACTGTATCATGAACTGACCGACGTGACCGAAGAAATCGAATTGATCAAAGGTCAAATGAAATATTACGAGGAATCGGCCGCCATGTCCTCGATCTCCGTGGTCTTACGCCCGGAACCAAAGGAAAAAGAACCGGAACCCGTCGTGGTCGAGAAAAAGTGGAATCCGCTCAAGATCGCCAACGAATCCATCGAAGACCTGGGCAAGAGCATGCAAAAAGTGATCGACGGCCTGATCCGCTTCACACTGTACACGCTGCCGCTCCT
>JBNKDB010000431.1:0-4859 GCA_050288045.1 Anaerolineales bacterium
CCCAGGATTCCATTTCTTCGACACCAGGCACATCCAACACAATCTTCTCAACCAATTCTGTAGGATAGGGACGGCTAAAACCAAACTGCACATCATAACGGGCCGCATCGAACTTGGCATCGACAGTTGAATCCATCGAAGCGGAAACATTCATTGCCACAATAAATCCAGCCCCACCGAAGGCCAGGGTAATCAAGGTCAGTAGCAATCGCCCACGTTTGCGAAAAGTATTCCGCAACGAAAGCAGGAATGGGCGGCTGGCAATCTTTCCCGGCAACTTTAGCAATCCAGCATCTTTAAGGGAAGGTTCAGCAATGCCGTAATCGCTGATCGCCTCGCGGACGGTGATCTGTCCACCACGCGCGATCGGCCAGGCTGCTGCCAACAATGGGACGCCCAATCCAGTGATTACCTGGAGTGCTAGAAATCCCAATGGGATTGAATTATCGAAGATTTGGAAGTTAAGCAAATTCGAAGCAAAGGCTGCATAGCCTCGTCCGGCGATGACAGCCAGAGGCATCCCCAAGATCAGTCCCACCAACCCAAGTACCAGTACCAATCCGAAATAGAGTCTTCGGACTTGGCGGGTATTGGCACCGACAGCTTTCATCACCCCGATCTGGCGAATCTGCCCTGCCAGCAAAGCTGAGATCATATTGGCAGTTAGCACACCACTCAATAGTAAAGCCATGAAACCGAAAGCTTCCAGTAAGAACAGCAGAGTGGCCATCTGGCTGGCGTGGGGGTGTTTGCCCGGATCTGGAATCTCGATACGATAGATTGGTAATCCCTTTTGTTCCATCCAGGTCTTGAGATCATTCGTGGTTGCGCGAATGGCTTCTTTATCCATTGCGTTCTTTGCTGCCACGAATTTCACTTCATTCAAAGTTGGCTGCCCGCCTAATTGCACTAAGGTTTCTCGGGTAATAAATCCATAAGCAAAACCTTCCATCCAGGCAGGCGCTAATCCTGGAGCGTGGACGGTGCCAGTTACAATCAGTTTCTGTGCAGCCTGGCCGGGGATCTTCACCCAGGCATCCTGTCCAATTTGGGTGTTAGCGACCGATAAGGCCGCACGTTCGATCAAAATTTCGCCAGTGGTGGGGGGATAATCGCCTTTCTCTGACCAGAAGGTGTCGAGTCTCACTGCGTCGAAATCATCAATCACATATAACCAGATATTTTTCCATTCATTCGTACCTACCTGGACGCGTCCTACGATCAGCCGGCGTGCCTCAGCCTCGGCAACATCGGGACGTGCGCGCAGTTCATCAATGAAGCTATCGTCGACTGCCTCGGTATAGATCGTTGCCGAGGCTGGGGTCGTACGCATATAGTTAGCGTTCATCTCCCGGGTCAAGATGGCATATGCATTGGTCACTGTACCCAGTCCGAAGATGCCAATGGAGATGGCCAGCATTACCAACAGGGTGCGGAATTTGTTGACCCACAGGTCTCGCAGCCCCTTGCGCCAACGCGAACTAATCAGCCGCAGCATAGTCCACCTCCTGCGCCACTGGCAATTCTGACTCATTTACTTCGCCATTCACAATTTGACCATCTGCGATTTTTATCACGCGACTACTGTACTCGGCAATCGCACGTTCGTGGGTCACCATGAGCACGGTTTTACCTTCGGCAGCCAGATCTCGGAATAACGCCAGTACCTGGGAAGCATTTTGGCTATCCAAATTACCAGTTGGTTCGTCAGCAATCAAAACGGGGGGATCATTTGCGAGCGCACGGGCAATTGCCACTCGTTGCTGTTGACCTCCAGAAAGAGCGGCAGGTAATTTCCCAGCCTGATCGGCAACATCTACGCGCTCAAGCAGCTGCATGGCTCTTTCCTCACGTTTAATGAGAGATAATTTTCCACAGAAATCCATCGGCAGCATCACATTTTCAATCACAGTTAGCGTGGGAAGCAGTTGGAAAAATTGAAAAACTACGCCAACATTTTCTCCTCGCCAGGTTGCAATCTGATCCTCGGTCAGTTTGTGGATCTGGGTGCCACTAACCACCACTTCGCCAGCCGTTGGGCGGTCAATACCTGCTACTAAGTTAAGTAGGGTAGACTTACCACTACCTGATTTGCCTACAACAGCCACGATTTCACCGGGTTCAACCGTAAAGTCAACATCCCACAGGGCAGTGAAATCACCCGCTGCAGAATGATAGGTTTTCTCCAGTTTTCGCAAATGAATCTGTCCTTGATCGGCAGAAATTGAAGATAATGCGGATCGATCATTATTTACCATTGCCATACTCCTTAATTTGCTGTACAATATACTTGTTAATGAACATAATGTTCGATTATGGAGTATATGTTTGGATATCCCTACTGTCAACAATCAATCCGGTAAATTTGTTCTATATGGAACAAATTTCACAAATTGTACGGAAATGGAGATGTTATGTCCCCAAAAAAATCTGATCGCAGAGTAGAACGAACGAGAAAATTGCTGCATCAAGCCTTACACGATTTGCTGACCAGGAAACGGTACGATGATATCACCGTGCAAGAGATCATCGATCAAGCTGATGTCGGCCGCTCAACCTTCTATGCTCACTACCAGGACAAAGAAGATCTGGCTGTTAGTGAACTTATCCGCATTATGGATGAACTCAACCAGGCAATTGTGGATTCGGATCCCCAGGGTAAAAGCCTTTTGCCAACAAGAGGATTATTTGAGCACATTTCTGAAAACCCGCATGTTTTTAGCGGTATGCTGCACGATCGTGGAATGGAGTTCTTTTTCGATAAAGGGCAACAATATTGGGCAGACCGGATTACAGAACGCCTGGATGCTTTGCTGCCCCCCGGACATGAACCAGGTATACCGGTAACGATGATCGCGGCAACCATAGCTGGCACCTTAGTGACCATGATGCGCTGGTGGCTTGATAACAAGATGCCCTACTCAGCTGATCAAATGGCCCAATACGCCGATCAACTGATTTTGCCGGGAATCTGGAATGCCCTCGGCATTGACGGATTGGAAATGGAATAATGTCAAACAGCGAAAAATCATTTACACCAGCAGCAGGGAGTGATTGGCTGCTTCCATTCTATGATTTCTTCACAAGATTATTGGGAGTTGAAACCGCTCACCGACGCCTTATCGATCAAGCTGCAATCCAGCCCGGATATCGCCTTCTAGAGATCGGCTGCGGGACTGGGAATCTGGCGATCCTTGCCAAGCAGCTTTACCCTTCAGCCAAGGTGGTTGGGATAGATCCTGACCCAAAAGCTTTATCAATGGCCCGTAAGAAAGCTCAACGAGCTGATGCGGAGGTGGTATTCCAAGAAGCATTCTCAGAGCAGCTACCTTTCCCCGACACATCGTTTGACCGCGTGCTGTCCGCTTTCATGCTTCATCATATCCAACCAGATTCGAAAATTCCGGCTCTGCGCGAAACTTTCCGCCTCCTCAAACCCGGTGGATCCTTACTGCTGGCCGATTTTGAAGGAGGCGAACATCCTCGAGGTCACCACTTTGGCAGGACACCTCATCAAAATAAGGAGTCCCGCTTTTCTCATACGATCTCCTACTTGATGCAAGAAGCCGGGTTCGCCAATGTAAAAGTTTTCTACCATCAATCCACCATTCTCGGGCGTGTCTCTTTCTACAGCGCTAAGCGGCCATAATCGATTACACGAATATCTAAACAACAGGAGCATTGACAATGAATGATTCAAAACGCAAGACAACAATCCGCAACATCATAATCTTCTCAATTTTTGTAAACGTATTGGCGTGGGTCGCTCCATTATTGGGCGGTAGTCCATCTTCACCGGGTCTTGGTTTTATACTCTGGGCAACTGCACCATTACTCGTTTCCATTCTGTTGCGTGTGGCGACCCGAGATTGGTCTGACCTGGGTATCAAGCCTGCAATTCGAAAAAACGCCAAGTGGTACGTGGTGAGTTTTCTTGCGTTTCCCGCCTTAATGGTGCTGACATTATTCGTTGGAGTATTACTTTCGATCTCTTCGGTTTCTGAGTTCTCATTGGGGGAATTTCTTCAAACGGTGCTGGCCGCTTTGCCAATTTTCTTCGTTTTCGCGATTTTTGAAGAAGTAGGCTGGCGCGGCTACCTATCACCCAAGCTTGATTCTCTGGGATTAAATCGATTTACAGGCTCGGCGGTCGTTGCGGTTGTGTGGGTGACATGGCACATGCCCTATATTCGTGAACTTACCTGGGTCTACTCTTCCGAAAATCTTAGCCTCTTCATTCCCAGATACTACCTTCTCGGATTTGCCTTTTCGATATTATTCGGCGAGATTAGGATGATTACGGGTACTTTATGGCCCGCTGTTCTTATGCATGCGGTAGCTAATTCATTCGGACATCCCTTGGCGGCTGAATATGTGTCATCGGCGACAGGAACGGATTATTTAGGTTCGATTAGCACTGGTCTCATTCTGATCGTTTTGGTTGGTCTTTTGGGAACAGCTATCAACCGTTGGCGTTCGAAGAACTTTCCTGTTTCTAATTTGTCGATTCAATAAATATTTTTATTGAAAGGATGCGCACTTCATTCCTAATCCCCTAAGGAGTGTCTAGGTTATAAAGAATAGCCCTTCTGCTATTCAAAGTGTAAGCTTTTCACCGAGTCGCCTTCCCAAGCTAGTTACCTGCTGCCAATCGGCTGCCAATAGCCTGGAAACTTTAAAAAATATAGACGAAATAGACGCTCTTTACCCCCGCATGTACACCTTGTAGACACGGTAAGCCCGCATATACTGGTCGAACAAATTTCTGGAAACTTCGAATCAGAAGGTTGAAGGTTCAGCGGGCCAAAGTCTGATCCCTCCGGTGTGCGAACAATAAAGAGATTCTAAATGAAGAAAAT
>JBNKDB010000432.1:0-4579 GCA_050288045.1 Anaerolineales bacterium
TCGGTGTACAGCACCAGGCGGTCGCCGGGGGTCAGCTCGACCTGTTCTTCGCTGAGGAAGAATTCGTCATCCGCCATCACCCCCAGCACCACACCCTGCCCGCGCAGCAACTGCACGGCCCCAGCGCGCAGCAGCATCGGCCAGTCGTGCCCGGCGCGCGCAAAGGTCAGGCGGCCGGTGGGTACGTGCACCACGCCGTAGAACACGGAGACGAAAATCTGCTGCTCGCCCAACTGCAAGAGCAACTCGTTGACGTTTTCGAGCACAGCGCGTGGGGAACGTTCGCGGCGCGCCTCGGCCAGCAGCAGGCTGCGCGTCATCGTCATGTAGAGCGCGGCGGGCATGCCTTTGTCGGACACGTCGGCGATCACCACCCCAAAATGCTCATCATCCAGCGCCACCACATCGTAGAAGTCGCCGCCGACCTGGCGGGCAGGGGCATTGTGGGCCGCGAAAGCGAAGCCGGGGAAATCGGGGAAGACGTGCGGCAGCACGCTCTGCTGCACCTGGCGGGCCAGTTCGAGTTCGCGTTCCAGGCGTTCCTTCTCGATCAACTCGGCCTGGGCCGCTTCCAGTGCCTCGATCTTGGCGCGCAGTTGGGCGATCAGCCCGGAGCGTTGGATGGCGACGGCGGCCTGGTTGGCAAAGGTACGCAGCAAGGCCACGTCGCCCGGCTTGAAATGGTTCCTGGCTTCATTGTGTACCAGCATCAAGCCGACGCGCTCTTGTTGCACCATCAGCGGGACGGCCAGCCCGGTGCGCAGGTCGATGGCTTCATCTTCCTCCACCCCCGGCGGCCAGTACGGGTAAGCGTTCGGCTCAGTGCGCTGCTGCCGGTCGCAGACCACATCGGCGGGCATGCGCTGGCCCAGCAAGGCGCGCTCCCAGCCATCCACGCCCAAGACCTCGGCTTCGTCCGGTGTGCGCAGGTAATACAGGATCACGCGGTCGGCGCCGCACAGTTCGCGCGCCCGGCGGCAAACTTTTTCGGCCAGCTCGTTCAGGTTGTTGGAGGTGATCAGCATCTGGCTGATGTCTTCCAACGAGATCAAGGCGTCGGTACGCTCACTCAGCACCCGGTTGGCAGCTTCTAATTCGAGCAGCTTTTGCTGCAAGGCGCGGTTGGTCTGCGCCAGGGTTTCCTCGCGGGCGGTGAGCAGGTTGTAGGTCTGGTGGAACTGCTCGGTCTCGATGCGCAGCAGGTCGTTGAAGGAGATGTGCCCGGCCTTTGCCAGTTCCAGCAAATAGGCTTCCAAGGGGTACACACTGGCTTGCTGCAAAAGGTCGCCCTCCCCGCGCTGGAAGACGTCGAAGGCGGTCAGGTTGCCCTGGTGGCCGGTGTTTTCGCAGGCCGCGCAGTGGCCTTCTTTGTAGAAGCTGAACGGTTCGGCCGTGTACAGGTCGCGGGATTGCTCGGCCAGGGCCGGGTAGCGGCAGGCCAGTTCATCGAACAGACTCTCGCTGGCGGAAAGCGGCTGGCGGCATTCGGGGCACAGCGTGGGCAGGCGCTGGATGCCAAGCACCCAGCGCAGCCCGGCCAGCAAATCCATGCTCACGCCCCAATAATTGAGCTGGCGAGCTACCTCGGCGCCGCGGAAAATCGTGTCGAGTTGGGTGAGCACGCGCACCCCTTGCTGCACGGCTTCGAAGACCACCGGGGCAGTTTCCGGGGTGATCTGGTCGACAACCAATAGGAAGGGTCGCCGACCGGCAGCATCCCTCACGTACTGGTCGTATGCGTCATTCTGCCCGACCAGGGAGAGTTCGATGCGGCGCTTGAACTGTCGCGGGATGCGCACCGCTTCCTTATCGCGGGCGACGATGATTGCCCCGGCTTTCTCATTGGCGCTGAGGATTTCCCCGATCAGGATGCGAAAGATGGCTGTGCGCCCGCTGGGGATGAATAGATCATTGGCCGAAGTAGGGCGCGGGTCCAGCCCGGCGACCAGGGTGACGCCGGGGCCGTCTGCGATGAGTTCCTGGATGTGGGGTGTGATGACGGGGAGGTGAAAGATGTCTCTAAGTTTCAGCACAAGAGCCTACTCTGGCAAATCGCAAGGTGCTTCTCAATCATCGTCTAGACTTCCCGCGCCCAGGTCGGGCAGGGAGGCTTCGATCTCTTCCGGGCTTTGGCCGGATTCCAGGCGGCCAACTACCTCGTCGAATTCCGGGCCGAGGTCTTCACCCATTTCAGCGCCCATCTGCCGCATCATACGCGCCATTGCCTTGGGATCATCTTCAAGACCAGCCAGGGTAGACGGGTCGTCGAAGGATTCCAGCATGCTGCCCTCAGAACGGGCGAAGCGCACCCGGCTGATGCGGCGCTGTACGTCTTCGCTCTGGCAGGTTGGGCAAATGATTCTGGCGGTGTCGTATTCCTGGTAGGAGATCTGGATGCGAAAGCGTTGGCCGCAGGTATTGCAGATGTAAGAATACGCCGGCATTGGACACCTCTCTAGACAAAGACAATAATGGTGAATTATACCAAGGGAGATATGAGGAGTTTGTAAGGTTTTTTGTTAGTAAAGTTATTTTGCTTTTCCCTCACCTGCGCCCTGCGGGCGACGTTGTCTTTCCAGGTCCAATTGGAGGGTGAAAGAATTATTATCCAACTTGAAAAAAGCACTACTTTGTTATATGTTTTCACCAGGTGCATGGTTACAGGGTACCTTCTCCCTAGAATTTCGTTATAATACAGCAAACCAACTAACGGAGTTGCCAATGAGCGAAACACCACCCGGCTACGGACAAAAACCCGAACCTTTGTTGATCGTGATCTCCGGCCCTTCGGGCGTGGGTAAGGACTCGGTCTTGCAGGGGCTGAAGGATCGTCACCTGAGTTTCCATTTTGTGGTCACTGCCAATACGCGTGCCAAACGTGACGATGAAGTGGACGGCGTCGATTACATCTTTGTGTCCAAGGCCGAGTTCGCCGAAATGATCGAGAAGGACGAACTGCTGGAATATGCCGTGGTCTACGATGACTACAAGGGTATCCCCAAGGCGCAGGTACGCCAGGCGCTGGCAAGCGGCAAGGATGTGGTCATGCGGCTGGATGTGCAGGGTGCCTCCACGATCCGCAAGCTGGCCCCGGAAGCCGTGCTGGTTTTCCTGACCACCAGCAGCGAGGAAGAACTAGTCAACCGCCTGCTGCGGCGCAAGACCGATACGCCTGAATCGCTCAAGATCCGCATCGCTACGGCGCGTAAGGAGTTCACCCGTATCGAGGAGTTCGATTATCTGGTCGTCAACCGCGAGGATGAACTGGACAATACGGTCGATAACATCCTCTCGATCATCGAGGCGGAGCATCACCGTGTGGTGCAGCGCAAGGTAACGCTGTAAGCGAAAACCAGGAATCGTTGGACGAATCACCGATTGGATTTGAGAGTCCTGCTTGACAATCCAACCACAAGCTATTAGAATTGTCGGGCGTTTGAACCTTACATAACGAAGAATTTCACAGAGCGAAATTCAAAAGCCGAGATAGCTCAGTTGGTAGAGCACGCGACTGAAAATCGCGGTGTCGACAGTTCGATTCTGTCTCTCGGCACTGGGACAGTCCAGGCCGAGAGCGGCCGAAATATGCGGGCGTAGTTCAGCGGTAGAATACCTCCTTGCCAAGGAGAAGGTCACGAGTTCGAATCTCGTCGCCCGCTCTGAAAGACCTTTGCAGGCTGGTAGTAGATGACAACAAAACGGTCATTGGCTATCAGCCGAACGCTATATGGCGACGTGGCCAAGATGGATAAGGCAAGGGTCTGCAAAACCCTGATCACGGGTTCGAGTCCCGTCGTCGCCTCTAGAAAAGCCACCCTGCGGTGGCTTTTTTTATACATGGTGGGAGACTTGGAATTGCTGCACTTAGTTAGGGATTGATCCCCAACCGTTGATTGGCCTGCCTGCACAGGCTGCTGCCCCCGGCTTTCAACCACTCATTCAAGGTTTTACTATTGGCCCTACCGTTGGCCGCGTCACGGTAGATCGGCTCGCCCCATTTGACGTAACGCTTGGTCTCGGCGGGCCAGGTGAGAGCCAGCTGCTGAGAGGTGGCGATGCCGCCGTTATATCCGGCCAGGGTATGCTTGATGTCACCCTGGTTTTCCTGCCAGGACTTGTGCAGGTAGGACAGGCCGCGCAAGGCATTGGTGGCCGGGTCGTAGCTGTTTTCGCCTTGCCGGAAATGATAGGGCATCACCTGGAATAAGCCCATTGCCCCGGCGGAGGAACGCGCAAATGGGTCGCCGCAAGATTCGATCTGCATCACGGTGGCAACCAGGTTAGGGTCCAAGTTGTGCTCTGTAGCCCAGGTGACGATCTGCGATCCCCAATATTGCACTTCGGGGGTAAAGAAGGGGGCAATTGATCCTGATTGAGAAACAGGCGCGGTTTGTCCGGCTGCTTCGGTGAGTTTTTGTGGGATCGAGGAACTGACCAGCAGCAAAAGCAAACCAAAGCTTACCAAAAGCACGGTGACAGGTGGAAATAACACGATAGAAAAACAGCCTCCGCCTGGTGGGCCGGAGGCTGTGGTGTGACTGTTAGAAAAGTTTTGTGGCATTCAGATCACGTAAACTAA
>JBNKDB010000433.1:0-4977 GCA_050288045.1 Anaerolineales bacterium
GCCTGCCCGCAGCGTTTGCCGCTGGTCTTCGTCAACTTATTGGACAATGCCGCCAGCGCCATGCAAGGCCAGGGTGAAATTCACATCAGCGGGAAGCAATTCGAAAACAAAGTCCACATCCGGGTGGCCGATACCGGCCCAGGTATTCCCCTCGAACTGCACGAACGCATCTTCGAGTTCAGCTACAGCACCAATTCGGCCGAGACGCGCGGCAACCTGGGCTTTGGCCTGTGGTGGGTGAAGACCTTGATGGCGCGCTTCGATGGGGGTATCTCGATTGAAAGCGACGGCTGTTCGGGCACGACCTTCATCCTGGAACTGCCCCTGGCAGGAGTAGTCGAATGACTCCCAATCCGCTCATCGCCCTGGTAGTCGAAGACGACCATTCCTGGCAAAACGTACTCAGCGAGATTCTGAGCGATTATGGTTTGCAGGTCGACGTGACCGATAATTTACAGACCGCCGTAGGCCAGATCCGTTCGGTGCCCTACCGCCTGGCAATCGTCGATCTTTCCCTGGCCGGGCAAGACCACCACAACCAGGACGGCCTGCAAGTGCTGGACGCGGTCAACCGCTACCTGCCGGGCTGTGCCAGCGTACTGCTGACCGGCTACGCCAGCGTGGAACTGGCCGTGTCCGCCATCCAGGAACACGGCGCACATACCTGCCTGCGCAAGGAGAACTTCCGGCGGGCGGAATTCCGCGAGGTCATCCACCAGGCGCTGTCGGCACCCACCGCGGCGGAAAGCGAATCGGCAATCGATGAGCTGGCTAACGCAACCGAGTCCAGTGGCAAAACGATGTCCGACACAGCCGGGTATGCCTTGGTGATCGAGGATGACGCCGGCTGGCGCAGCCTGCTAACCGAACTGCTGGGGGATTGCGGCTATCAGGTGCACGTCAGTGCCAGCTATGGCGAAGCACAAGGCCAACTGAAACGTGAGCTCTACCAACTGGTGATCGCCGACATTTCACTGGCAAGTTCATTGGAACCGGACCGCAACCAGGACGGTTACCGCCTGTTGAACTCCATCCACCAGGCCAACATTCCCACTATCGTGGTCAGCGGTTTTGCCGACCCCGACCTTATCGACCGGGCCTATACCGAATACGATATTTTCGCCTGCTTCGAGAAGCAAGCCTTCGAGCGCAGCACCTTTGTCGAAACGGTGCAGGAGATTGCCAGGCAAACCGCGCTGACCCAGGATTTGACCGAGCGCGAGATCGAAGTGTTGGCGCTGGTGGCACAGGGCTACGGCAACAAACAGATCGCGGCGGAATTGTATATCTCTACCAACACGGTCAAGCGCCACCTGAAATCGATCTTCAGCAAGCTGGATGTGACCAGCCGCGCTGCCGCCTCGGCCTATGCCACACGTCTTGGTCTGGACGTCAGGGTCTCAGGGGAGTAAGCAGTTCCAGGTAATCACACTGTCACAGGTGGCCGCTACACCAAGTTCTGCTAAGGAATAAAGCAAAATTATAAAACTTTTCTAATATGTTTTAGGCTACATAATGTAGTATACTGTGTACGAAGTAGGCAAATTAGTAAGCAGTTTTCTTTGAAGTAGGCAACAACAGAACCCTCTTCCACCCTCATTAGGCCCGCAAACCCGAACACTAACAAAGGGGGTTTCGCAGTTCAAGCAATTCGTTTTTTTACATTTAATATCATCATTATCTACCTATCCTATATATTTTAGGTTGTATGGGCATCATAAGGAAGGGTTTATGAAATACGGATTCTTCACTCGTGTGGGTTTGGTTTTTACGCTCGTGCTCTTAATCAGCTCCTTGTCACTCCC
Source organism: Anaerolineales bacterium (assembly GCA_050288045.1). Lineage (GTDB taxonomy): Bacteria > Chloroflexota > Anaerolineae > Anaerolineales > UBA11579 > JAFGRA01. The sequence continues at coordinate 1,806 of JBNKDB010000433.1, forward strand.
TGCTGAAAGCACCAATGCTGCAGCGTCCTCGGACCTCACGCCGAACCAACTTACCTTTACAGGCCGACGCGGCACTTCCTATAACGTATCTTGGAACCCAAGCACCTACGAATTCACCTTCTCCACCCCTGACAGCACCTTCCCCTGGGATTGGATCAGTTTCGTGGGGTATAACGGCGCCGTCGCCTTGAGCGGTATGCCCAGCGTAGGTGAGACCTTCTCCATGTCCGACCCCGCGGCCCTGGCCGGAGCCAACCCGGGTGACATCTGGCGCATCAAAGGCAACGGCGTGTTATCCCAGGCGCACGTCACCAAACTCGGTTTGGTGATCGGTTCTGGTGGCAGCGCGCAGCGCGCCTGGTTCTCGGACGGCACGATCAGCGAATACGTGGTTGCCCCGGAATACGTCGGTTATACGGTGGATGTATTGGGCCGCACAGCCACCGTGCGGATCAGCAGCCTGAACCCGAGTGCTTACTATTCAACCGCGGTGATCGAAGTCACCCTGGATGATCCCAGCAACGCCCGCCTGATCCTGGCTTCCGACCTGGAACCGGCCATGGACTACAGCACCACGGTAGAAGTCCACGGGCGCAGCGACACATTGCTTGCTTTCAACAGTTCATCCCAGGCCATCCAGGCCACCCAAAGCGGCAACTATCCCGTCTACATGTACAGCAACCAGACCCTGCAATCCTGGAGCGCCAACAACCTGACCTTCAGCAGTTACCTGAACGCCGATACGTTCGATGGGCAGGTAAATGGGGGCAGCAGCGATGGCCGGGCAGCACTCAGTGTGAACGCCCAGACCCAGCAATATTTCTACATCGGTTCTCAAGTGCTCAACAGCAGCACGCGCGCCAACCCACAAACCGCGATCAATGCCATCCGGACCGACCGCCTGGGGCAGCTCAGCGAAATGGCCATCCTGGATATCCAGGACCTGCCGGAATTCAAATTCGTCAATCTATTCTCCAACCTGATCCATACCTATTTGATCAATCCTAACGGGGCGTTGTTCTATACCGACAAGGCCTTCATGTACGTGGCCGATTCGGTCATGCCCGCCATCACCACGCCCCACATCCTTCCCAGTGCGATGCGCGACAATTTCAAAACAGGCCTCAACGTGCTTGCCAACCAGCAATGGGGTTCACCCCCTTCCGGCATTTATTCCTACAAATTCGACATCCGGACCTGGGCCTCGCTGCCTTCCTGGTATGGCGGCAATTTCCCCGACATCATTCATTTCAACCCCGATGGCAGCCGTTATTCGCGCGAAAGCTACAGCGACCTGTACCCAACGGCGGAATTCATCAACAGTGTCTATGGCATCTATCAAGCAACAGGTGACCTGGGATTCATCCAGGGCTTGCAAACCGATCTCGAACAGGCCGTGCAGGGCATGCTGGCCTACGACGCGGCCTACGATAGCAGCTATGGTGAGGACGGCGACGAATTCCCCAACCTGCTCGTGCCCATGGGAGATCTGGGCGCCAATGCCGGTGAATATCCTGGCGAGACGGCCCAAATGGCCTATGCCCTGGAAGACGCCGCCGAACTCTACCGCGTCTTTGGCAATAACACCCAGGCCGACAACCTGATTCAGAACTACGTCAATCCGATCTATGCCGATTTCAACGGTGCGTTCTGGGATGCAGGCACCAATTTCTTCCTGCCCATCGCCGACCAGAACAGCCAGACGCGCGCCAATAATACCCATTACCAGGACTTGTGGGGGCACACTATCTTCGTGCCCTTGCGCGGTGATATCGGCATCGACCACCTGGATGAAATGCTGGACGTAATCACCGGCCCAACCTTCCTGGAACCGGAAGGTGACATCCATTGGCTGGCGAAAGGCAGCGAGAACTTCTTCACGCCCGGCCGCTGGGGATTGTCCACTTCCTACACCAACGGCTGGGGCATGGAGGGTGGCTACCTGGTGCTGCCCAACGCCATCCCGGTGGTCGGTTACTTCGACCTCAACCAGATTGCGGAAGCCGAACTGTATTCCGGCATCTATCTGGATAAATGGATCGAATACGGGCCGCAAGAGACCCTGATGGAATACAACTACCAGATGCCCGGCCGCTTTGCAGAAACCTCGATGTATATCGAATCCGCCAACGCCACGCTGTGGATCCTGCAAACCGCGATGGGCTTGGAATTCGATGGTACGGACGTCACCATCGCGCCGAAGCTCTCTGGGCAGTTCGAACTCCAGAACCTGCACGTAACTTCGATGGGGCATACGGCCGTGATCAATTACAGCCAGGATCAAAATGGAAACGAATCGATCGAGATCGTCAGCAACGACGGCCTGAACATTTACACGCCCAATATCGACGGGTCGCCGACGCCGACGCCAGGCACGTCGACTGCTACACCAACCATTACGCAAACGCCAACGACCACACAAACGCCAACTCAGACCCAAACCGCTGGGCCGACCAATACCCCCACAGCCCCTCCGGCTTCCGGCACGGTGACCGTCCAGGTGAATGCCTCGGCGGACGATATGCACGAGGACAGCAACGGCACTTATCTGACTTTTGGCAGCTTCCCGATTGGTGGTTCAAGCACATATTACGCCGGGATGCGCTTTACAAACGTCGATGTCCCGCCTGGGGCGACGATCACCGACGCCTACGTTGAAGTATACGCCCCCTCTAACCAGTGGATTCAGGTGGATTACAACATCTACGCTGAAGACACCGCCAACAGCAGCACCTTCACGACCACCAATTCTGCCGGTGACCGCACCGCTACGAGTGCCTCCGCCAACTATTCCGCCAGCGTAAATTGGACAAGTGGCTGGCACGAGTTGGAGCACGTCACCGCTTCCATCCAGGAAGTCGTCAACCGCGGTGATTGGTCCGCAGGCAATGCCATCGCCATCATCTTGCACGGCACCGGTGGGCAATACGGCCGCAAGTTTGTGACCACCTACAACGGCACCCCGGCCAATGCCCCTCGCCTGGTAATCGAATACGAATACAGCCAACCGGCAACCAGCACGCCGCTTCCTATATCAACTTTCACCCAGACTGTCGTTCCTACGAATACAGCAACGAACACACCCACCAATACCAGCGTGCCAACGGGTACTCCAACCAACACCGTAGTGCCCACGGCGACCAGGACAGCCTACACTCCATTGCCATCGCCA
>JBNKDB010000434.1:0-4427 GCA_050288045.1 Anaerolineales bacterium
TGTCAAATCCAAACTTATCCCGATCATCCAGAACAACATCGACACCGACCAGATCATCCCGGCGCGCTATCTCAAGGTGATCGACAAATCCAGCCTGGCAGAAGGACTTTTCTCGAACTGGCGCTACGATTCAGACGGCGCGCCCAAGCCCGATTTTCCGCTCAACCAACCAGCGTATAAGGGTGCTCACATTTTGTTAGCCGGTGACAATTTCGGCTGCGGCTCCTCTCGTGAGCACGCCCCTTGGGCATTGACCGGTTGGGGGATCCAGGCCGTGATCAGCACTTCTTTCGCCGACATCTTTCGCAACAACGCCCTCAAGAATGGGTTGCTGCCGATCACCGTATCACCAGAAGTGCACAACGACCTGGTCGACTTAGTTGAAGAAGCACCATCCGCCGAAATTGTCATCGACCTAAAAACTCAGACCGTCTCTTTACCCGGCGAATCTGCGTTTGAATTTGAGATCGATCCTTTTGCCAAGAAATGCATGCTGACCGGCGTGGATCAGTTGGGGTACATCCTCTCCTTTGAGGAAGCCATCAAGAACTACGAACAACAGCAAGACATTATTATTACCTAAATCAATAGCCCGGAATTCAGGATTTGCCGAAATCTGCGAGCCTGGATTTCGGCAAATTTCAAAAATCGAAGATTTTCCTTATCCGGGAGAGACATCATGAAAAACAAAGTTTTTATCTACGACACGACCTTACGAGATGGCACCCAACGCGAGGGTATCTCGCTATCCTGCAATGACAAGCTGCGCATTGCCCAGAAACTCGATAACCTGGGCGTCGATTACATCGAAGGCGGTTGGCCTGGTTCCAACCCCAAAGATGTAGAATTCTTCCAGCGGGTCGGCGAACTCGACTTAAAACATGCCAAAGTTGCCGCTTTCGGCTCCACCTGCCGGGCAGGCAGCCAACCAAAAGAAGATGCTAACATCCAGGCCCTGATCGAAGCCAACACACCGGTATGTACCGTAGTCGGTAAGACCTGGACTTTACACGTTGCCGATGTGCTGCAAACCACTCTGGAAGAAAACCTGCGCATTATCGAAGACAGCATGCGGTACCTGAAATCACAGGGGCGCGAAGTCATCTTCGACGCCGAGCATTTCTTCGACGGTTACAAGGCTGATTCCGAATACGCCAAAAAGGTACTCAAGGCCGCGCTGGATGGCGGTGCCGATTCGGTTGTGCTCTGCGAAACTAACGGCGGCAGCCTGCCGCACGAGGTCAAGCAAATCGTATCCGACATTCGGCAAAGCTTCCCGGATGCAGCAATCGGCATTCACACCCATAATGATGGCGAGTGTGCCGTCGCTAACTCGCTGGTCGCCGTGCAAGAGGGTGCAAACCAGGTACAAGGCACGATCAACGGTTACGGAGAACGCTGTGGGAATGCCAACCTATGCAGCATCATTCCCGATCTGGAACTTAAGTTGGGCTACGATTGCCTGCCCAACGGCAATCTAGAGAAGCTATTCGAACTTGCCCATTTTGTCACCGAGATCGCCAACCTCACCCCAGACGATCACTTACCCTTCGTTGGCCGCAGCGCCTTTGCCCATAAAGGCGGCATCCACGTCGCCGCCATGCGCAAGAACTTACTGAGTTACCAGCACATCGACCCAGAATTGGTTGGCAATAAGATGCGTACCGTAGTCTCGGAACTTTCCGGGCGCGGCAACCTGTTCACCAAGGCCGATGAATTCGATTTCGAGATCGAAGATAAGCAAGGATTTGCAGATATCCTCGCAGACATCAAAGCCTTCGAAGCGCGCGGCTTTTCTTTCGAATCAGCAGAAGCTTCCATCGCCATGATGATGAAACGCCAGCAGCCCAACTACAAGGCTCCCTTCGAGATGATCGATTATTCAGCCACCGTAGAACACCGCCGCGGGCGCGGCGTCTTCGCCGAAGCAATGGTCAAGATACGTGTGGAAGATGAGGTCGTACATACCATCGCCGAAGGCAACGGCCCGGTCAACGCCCTGGATACCGCCCTCCGCAAAGGTCTGGTGCCCATCTACCCGCGCCTGGCCGAGTTCCAATTGGCCGACTATAAAGTAAGAATTATCGACGGCAGCAACGGCACCGCTGCTACGACGCGTGTACTGATCGACACGCAGAATGGACATAATCGTTGGAGTACCGTCGGAGCCAGCCCCAACATCATCGAAGCAAGCTGGCTCGCCCTGGCGGATAGCGTAGAATATGGATTGACAATCGCATGAAAGCAAACATTGTTCTTTTACCTGGGGACGGTATCGGCCCCGAAGTTGTAGAAGTCGCAAAGCAGGTTCTCGAGGTTATCGCCGCCCAGCACGGGCATACCTTCGAAATGCAGCCTTATGACATCGGCGGTATTGCCATCGACCGCCATAATAATCCCCTACCGGATGAAACTACCCAGGCCTGCCTGAAAGCTGACGCCGTATTGCTCGGTGCAGTCGGCGGCCCCAAATGGAGTGACCCAAGCGCTCCTATGCGACCCGAGCAAGGGCTACTGGCTATCCGCAAGCAAATGGATTTATTTGCCAACCTGCGCCCCATTCACCTGCATCCTGATTTGGTCTCTGCTTCTCCCCTACGCCCTGAAAAGTTGGCCGGTGTCGATTTCGTAGTCGTGCGCGAACTGACCAGCGGCATTTATTTCGGACAGCCCAGCGAGCGTCGCATGGTAGATGGAGAAGTCCAGGCTGTGGATACGATGGCCTACACCCAATCTGAGATCACCCGAGTCGCCCATCTAGCCTTCAATCTGGCCCGCCAGCGCGGCGCCAAGTTGACCTCGGTCGACAAAGCCAACGTGCTGGAAAGTTCCCGCCTGTGGCGCGAGACAGTCACCAATGTAGCCGCCGAATACCCGGATGTCACCCTTGAATACCTGCTCGTCGACGCCGCCGCCATGCATCTACTCACCCGCCCGGCGGATTTCGACGTGATCGTAACCGCCAATATGTTTGGCGACATCCTCACCGATGAAGCCTCTATCCTGACCGGCTCACTGGGCAACCTGCCCTCCGCTTCCCTGGGTGACAATTTGAATGTCCATGGCAAACCGCGCGGGCTGTACGAACCCATTCATGGTTCAGCCCCAGACATCGCTGGAAAGGGCATTGCCAATCCAATCGGCACGCTGCTCTCCACTGCCATGCTGCTGCGCCATTCACTCGGCCTGGAAGCCGAAGCTACAGCCGTTGAAACCGCTGTAGCTCAGGTACTCTCGGCAGGCAAACGCACCGCCGACATCGCTTCGCCGGGAACAACCACACTGACCACCAGTGAGATGCAGGCTGCATTGGTCGCTCAATTGGAAACCAACCTCGAAACGTCTTTACCCAGGAGCTAGCCCATGAAATCTGATTACATTTGGATCGATGGAGAATTGGTGCCTTTTGAGGCTGCCACCGTGCATATGCTCACCCCAGCCTTACATTACGGCTTGGCTGTTTTTGAGGGCATCCGCTGCTACAAAACCGACAACGGCCCGGCTGTCTTTCGGCTGATAGAACATGTCGACCGTCTGTTGAAATCAGCACACGCCTTTGGCATCCTGGATTTACCATATAGCGCAGAGCAATTGCGCAGTGCCGTACACCAAACTATCCAAGCAAACCAATTTAGCGAATGCTATATCCGCCCCCTGATTTACATGGCAGACGGCCCACTCGGTTTGAACCTGGATACTTCGCGCCCCGCAGTTAGCATTTCCACCTGGGAATGGGGCACTTACCTGGGTGATGAAGGGCTTGCCAAAGGCGTCCGGCTGATGGTCTCCTCGGTCACTCGCCTGCACCCCAACGTCAACCTGACCAAAGCCAAGGTTTCCGGAAATTACGCCAACTCGGTGATGGCAAAAACGCTGGCAGCCCGCCTGGGATTCGATGAAGCCGTGATGCTCGATCCCAGTGGCTTTGTAGCAGAATGTACCGGCGAGAACCTGTTCATCGTGCGCGATGGCACCGTCTACACCACACCGCGTGCCACCATTCTGGAAGGCATCACCCGCGACGCCGTGATCACGCTGGCGCAAGACTTGGACATCCAAGTTATAGAAGAACCGATCACCCGTGACCAACTCTATATCGCTGATGAAGCTTTCGTCTGCGGCACAGCCGCCGAGGTCGTCCCCGTCAGCGAAATCGATTTCCGAAAAATCGGCGAGGGAAAAAGAGGCCCCATCACCGAAAAGCTGCAACGCTTATTTTTTGAGACCGTCCGCGGGCGCGGCGAACGCTCAGAGGAATGGCTAGACCTTGTGCCCGCGCCCACTCTCTCGATGGGCATATAATCCTCCACCTATCGAAAAAAGAAGCCGCCCATATGGACGGCTTCTTTGATTCTTAATTTCATCCTAAAAACAAAATAGCAACAGCATCCCCCCTAGTATTCTGTTTCTACCGCCTCACGGGCGCC
>JBNKDB010000435.1:0-4919 GCA_050288045.1 Anaerolineales bacterium
CTAACCCTGGCAGGCAGATCATCTGGCAAATGCAGAAATTCATCCGCCTTCCCATCTGGTTGGCCCTTGAACTAGAAGACGCTAAAGAAGGCGTTACAATCACGCATACCATCACAGCCGGTTTTACTGGCATCGGGAAAATACTCGATATTTTTCTGCGCTTGTATTTCTCCCTGGACTTCGAAAACGCCATGGACGAACACGTCAGGATCGAGTTTCCATTACTGCGAGATCTGCTTTCGACTCATGAGTTACGATAGATCAGAAGGGAAAAGATATGAAACTTTCCGAAAAGGAATTCAAAGCCATGAACGATCCCTTTCGCCAGCTATTACAGCGGAAGGTTGAGTTTCCTCTCTTCCAAAGATTAGGGCTTATAAAACGGAACCAGGATATGCTTGAAATCGGTTGTGGCTCGGGATATGGCGCTGAACTGCTGTTTACACTCAACCCCACCAGCTACACTGGGGTAGACCTGATGAGTGAACAAATCGCCCTGGCAAAGAAACGCGATCTGCCTGGCGCCGTATTCAAAGTTCAGGATGCCTCCGATCTGATTGATATCTCTGATAACAGCAAGGACACCGTCGTAATCTTTGGCGTTCTGCACCATATCCCCACTTGGCGAGCGGTACTCTCCGAATGCTACCGCGTGCTGCGCCCATGTGGTAAAGTTTTTATCGAAGAACCAGATGGAAAATTTCTTATTTTTTGGGATCGCCTTTTCAAGTGGGGACATGGTGCAGCGTTCACATTAAAGGAATTCGAAAACCATGCTACACAATTAGGCTTCTCGATTTGTAAAAAGAAATGGCTGCTTGGTTTTGGAATATATTGTCTCGAGAAGTAATCATTTCCAAGATACAGTACCAATACACTAAAGGACGCTCATTTTAGAGCGTCTTTTTTCTGGTAAGATTGGGCGGTATTTGGACAAAAGCAGGAAGGATTGTGATGATGGCATATGATGAAAGTCTGGCCCAACGGGTCAGCGAATTATTAGTGGAAGTACCCGACTTCGAAGAAAAGAAGCTCTTCGGCGGAATTGGTTACCTGATCCACGGCAACATGGCTTGCGGTGTGATCGAAGATGACTTGATCGTACGCGTCGGGGCGGAGGCCTACAACAACATGCTCGCCCAACCCCACACGCGCCCCTTCGACTTCACCGGCCGACCGATGAAGGGCTGGGTAATGGTCAATTTCAATGGCCTCGAAGAAACCGTTGAAGCGCTCAAGGTCTGGGTGCAGCGCGGCGTTGAGTTCGCCGCCACATTACCGGCCAAATAACCACCTAGGCCTGCGGCTGATCAGGCACTGTTACCGGCCGCCGAGCATTTCCCCGCCACAAACTCACCAGCAAGATAAAAGCGCCAAACACGGCCAAGCTGGTGTACAAGAACAGGCGCGCTGAACCCGACGCCTGGTATATCAGCCCCCCGATTAGTCCCCCAAAAACACCCCCAAATCCCATCGTACTCGAAAGGATCGACTGTGCTGTAGCACGCAATCCCGGCGAGGCCGTTTTGGCAGCATAATTGATGGCCGCCGACCACATCAACGGATAAGTCAGGCCATGCATCAATTGGATCGACAACGTGCCGATTGGAGAGATCACCACCGCATACAAGAGCATGCGCACGATGTAGGCCAGCAAGGCAAACAACATCACTCGCCGCGCCCCGAAGTGCCGAATGACCGTATCGGCAAAGAAAAAGACTGGAATTTCGCTAATTGTGCCTATCGTCAACGCCCACCCCATCACCGATCCCTTGATCCCCAAACTGTTCATATGCAGAAACAAGTAGTTGGTGACAATCGAGCCGGCCGTCCCGCTGATCAAAACCGCCAATAAGAAGATCAGCCACTGCCAGTTTCGCATCAGTGTCCCCACCTCGCGCCATACCTGGACGCGCTCGCCACTTCCCCCCATCGGCAAACCATACGTCACCAACAGGAAAACAAACATCAGCGCGATGTAAATATAAAAGATCCACAGCAACCCCCATGCATCCACAAGCATGCCAACAATTGGAGCACTAAGTCCCCAACCAACTGCCCCCCACAAGCGAATCCGCCCATAGCGCTCTTGATGATCTCCCAGTAAATCCACTACCGAGCCATCCAGGAACGGAGCCACCGGCGCACTGACGATCACATTGACGATGATCACGATTACCAGCCACTGGAAGCTGCGCGTCACCGAGATCAAAGCCACCGCACCCAGGTTACCAATCAAGCCAACCACCATGATCAGTCGCCGTTTATGGGTCGCGTCGGCAATCGCCCCCCATAGTGGGGCGACTACCAAAGTAGCCAACGGGGGAATACTGGTCAGCACCCCAATTTGCCAGCCAACCAGGCCAATGTCTTCATAGAATACGGCAAGGAATGAAACATAACCGGCAAAAGCCGCAAAAAACAGAAAATAAAGCGCCTTGGCACTAAACTCAGCCCGCGCTTGCGTTGTCGCCACACTGTTTTGCATGAATTGGAATGCTCCTTTGTTCGCCAAATGCAAACAGCAGCTATTATAAATCCAAGCACTCCAAGCGCATATAGATATTTAGTTTTCCTGCAAGATGTCCCCACGCAAATATTCAGCCGTAAAAGAGCCTTGTACATCGAGCAAGTCTTGCGGCGTACCCTCAAATACAATATTCCCACCCTGTGTACCACCACCGGGCCCTAAATCGATAACCCAGTCAGCGTTCTTGACAATGTCCAGGTTATGTTCGATCACAATCACCGAATTACCCTCATCCACCAGGCGGTTGAAAATCGCAAGGATCCTATCCAGGTCGGCCATGTGCAGCCCAATCGTCGGTTCATCCAATACATAAATGCTTCCAGATTTATGAAGTTCGCCCGACAGCTTGATTCGCTGGCACTCTCCACCCGAAAGGCTGCTAAGCGGTTGTCCCAGTTTAAGATAACCCAGGCCGACATCATTCAGCGCTTCCAATATGCGCTGTAATTTAGGATGACTAAAGAACGTCAGCGCTTCGCTCACACTCATCTCAAGTACATCATTGATCGATTTCCCCTGCAGAGTGTAGCCCAAGACCTCATCCTTGTAGCGCTTCCCATTGCAAATTTCACAGGTCGACTTGACCGGGTCCATGAAGGGCAATTCGATATAAATCGTGCCTAATCCTTCGCAGTTTTGGCAAGCCCCTTCCGAATTGAAACTAAACAATGATTTACTAACCCCATTTGCCTCCGCGAATTGTTCCCGAATCGCATCCATAATGCCGATATAGGTAGCTGGAATAGAGCGCGTCGAAGTTCGAATCGGAGTTTGATCCACATAAATTGCTTCGGGATGCGCCTCAAGGAAAACCTCTAATAAGGTGCTCTTACCAGCCCCGGCAACACCGGTCACAACCGTCAGTACTTCACGCGGAATGTCTACACTAACGTTTTGTAAATTATGCCGTTGGGCATTTGAAATACGCATTTGTCCTTTTGGCTGCCGGAATAATGTCTTCAATCCCATGCGGTGGCGCAAATGATAACCAGTTAGTGTATCGGCAGCTTTCAATTCAGCTACCGTACCTTCGAACACGATCTCTCCCCCTGCCTGACCCGCACGCGGCCCCACATCTACAACGTGATCCGCTATCGCAATCATGTCCGGGTCATGCTCCACAACCAAAACTGTGTTACCCAGATCGCGTAACCTACGTAGCATTCCGCTCAATCCATCCACATCACGCGGATGTAACCCAATGGTTGGTTCGTCAAAGATATACACCAGATCAGTCAAAGTGCTGCCCAGATTCCGAACCATTTTGATGCGCTGGCGTTCCCCGCCGGAAAGCGTTACGGTTTCACGATCCAAAGTCAGATAACCCAATCCCAGCGAGATCAGTCCTTGCAAGCCATCAATGACCGACGAAACAATCGGAGCCGCAGCTGGCTTAGTGATTTTGGAAAGAATTACAATCAACTCTTTGGCTTCCATGGCTGCAAGTTCGGCAATATTGTAGCCATTGATCTTACTGTTCAATGCCGCCTGATTAAGCCGCGCGCCTTTGCAAACCGGGCAAGGCACCTGCGATGTTACCTGGGCAATCGCAGCCTGATTCTTTTCACTCAATGTGCTGATGTCCCGGTTGATGTAGCGCCGCTCGAATACATTCACCAGTCCTTCGTAATTCTGCTGGATAACCACGTTCTTGGTGGAAAGCTCGACAGTTCCTCCACCGTGCAACAGCAGTTCCCATTCTTGGTCGTCATAGTCGGCCAACTTCTTATCCCCGTCGAAGAGGCCTGCCTTGGCATAGCGCTGCCATTCATAGTTCTGGAGTGCGAGCTGGATCGCGCCCTGATTGATCGATTTTTCCCGGTCGAGTAATTTTTCCAAATCGAGGCCCAGTTTTTTACCCAGACCGTTACATTCTGGGCACATGCCTTCAGGCTCATTGAAAGAAAAGGCGTTGGACAGGCCCACATGCGGATCCCCGATCCGGGAATACAACAGCCTTAACACCGAAAAGATGTCCGTGATTGTACCAACCGTAGATCGCGAGTTTCCCATGATCTGCTTTTGATCGATCATCACCGCGACAGAGAGGTTTTCGATCACATCGGCATCTGGCCGTCCGGCCAGGGGTAGATAATTTGTAAAGGCCGCATTGAGTTGGCGCTGAGACTCGGCGGCAAGTGTATCGAAAACGAGGGATGATTTACCTGCCCCAGAAACACCAGTAAAAACCGTGATCTCTCTTTTTGGAATTTCCAGTGAAACATCCTTGAGGTTATTTTCTCTCGCACCCAGGATTCGAATATTATTCTGCATATCGCTTTGTATCTCCAATCAGAAAAATTTTTACACTACCAGTATACGACCTTCGTGTTTAAGTGGAGACTTTGTGAGACAAATAACTGGTCTTGAAGTGCTTGTGGACGCAGAG
>JBNKDB010000436.1:0-2889 GCA_050288045.1 Anaerolineales bacterium
GCTACCCCCAGTTTGGCAAACGGGAACGGCCCGCTGGTGAACATCTCATCAGGCAGGCCGGTGAAGATAAACGATTCCCCGGTGATCGCTTCGATCTGGATGCGCGCCCCATCCCCCCAGGCCAGGGCGGGTTGCAGTGTAATCAGATAAAATCCCCCGGTGAGTATCAAAATAATGAGCGGTAACCAACTCAGGCTAAACGATTTCGGATCAGCACGATGTTGAGTTGCTTCAATTTGAGCCATTAGCGTTGTATTCTGAAACCACCAGGGTAGCATTGCTACCCCCAAAAGCAAAGGAATTGCTCAGTACGTGCGAGACCGAGTGGCTTCGTTTTCCTTCCGTGACGTAATCGAGGTCGCATTCTTCATCAGGGGTAGTGTAATTGATCGTCGGTGGGAGCAAGTTTTCATTGATCGATTTCACGCAACCAATCAATTCCAAGGCACCGCTGCCCGCTATCGAATGCCCAAAATTAGCCTTGTTAGCTACCACCGGGATCTGTTTGGCATGACTGTTGAAAACCGCTTTGATCGCTGCGGTTTCATTTTTGTCATTCTGCCATGTGGCCGTACCATGTGCATTGATGTAATCAATGTCTGCCGGTTCCAAACCCGCGTCGGCAATCGCGTCGCGCATTGCCTTAACTGGGCCATCGAGGGTGGGCTGCGTGATATGGTGACTGTCACTGCTGGCCCCATAGCCAGTGATCTCGGCCAGGATCGGTCTACCGCGCCGCTTGGCAGACGCTTCAGATTCGACCACCAGCACCCCGGCACCCTCCCCCAAAACCATGCCATCGCGGTCTCCACTGAACGGGCGACAAGCCCGAGCCGGATCATCTTCCCGGCGCGACAACGCCCGCATCAAATCCCATGAACCGACTACCGCCGGAGCAAAAGGAGTATCGGCTCCACCTGTAATCGCAATCTCCAGCTTGCCAAACCGGATCATATTGAAAACGTAGCCAATCGACTGAGCCGCGGTGGCGCAGGCCGCATCAACGGACATCAACGGCCCCTTGAAGCCATAGCGCATGGAAATATGCGAAGACGGCCCACTGTTCATCGACTTGGGAATCACCAGCGGGCTGGCAACACCCTTGCGATAATAGGTCGCAAAATATGGCTCACTGGCTTCGAAACCACCAATCGAACTCCCCACAATGATGGCAACGCTTTCCGGATCCACCGTTTCTTCGGTCAACTCCGCCTGCGCCAGCGCCTGTCGGGCTGCAACCACGGCCATTTGCGATGAACGGCTGATGCGGCGAATCTCTTTTGTGTTGAAGAACTCTTCTGGGGTAAAGTCTTTTGCATAGCCGCCAAATTTTACCGGGATTTCCTGGAAAGCCTCATCTTCAAAAAGCGCAATGCCAGACTGTCCATCAAGAAGCGCCTGCCAAAACGACTCCACCGAAGAGCCTATCGCGCTAACGACTCCCATACCAGTAATGACTACACGGTTTACACTGGCCATTTCTTCTTCCTTTTTTATTAAATTTTTTATGGACAATAATGAAAGGGTTTGGTCGTTTGTGTTATTTAGAGCAATTCTATCACAAATATCAGTATTTTCTATAAGAATAGAGTACTGATTTTCCTAGAATTCCCCCAAAAACATGACTTCAATAGCATAAAATCACGAGTATACGCTTACAAGTCTCAATCCTCTTCGGCAATTACCCCATCTTTGAGATTGAGCACTACATCGGCATATTCGTCCACCAGAGCATCGTGTGTCGCCATCAATAAGGTGACTGCTTCTTGCTCGACGATCTCGCGGAACAAGCTCAGAATTTCACGCGCTGTCTGCGTATCCAACTCCCCGGTCGGCTCATCAGCGATCAAGAGCTGTGGTTGGTTAACCAGGGCGCGCGCGATGGCTACACGCTGCTGCTGCCCGCCGGACATTTCATACGGACGATGATCTTTCCATTTGCGCAACCCAACCAGTTCAAGCATGTCGAGGGTGCGCACCTGGCGCTCTTCCCCACTAACCTTGGAGATGCGCGGCACCAATTCTACATTCTCGTAAGCAGAGAGCGTCGGCATCAAGCCAAAGGATTGGAAGATAAAACCGATCTTCTCCCGTCGCCAGTCCGTGATTGTCTCGTCATCCAATTCGGCCAGGTCTTGTCCAAAGATGGTTACGCTGCCGCGCGTGGGCTCATCCAACCCGCCGATGATATTCAACAAAGTAGTCTTGCCGCTGCCCGAACGCCCTTTCAGCACCACAAAGGTACCCTTCTCGACCTGGAAATTAAGGCCGCGCAAGGCGGGCACTTCCTGGCCAACACCGGTGGTATAGATTCGCCAAAGATCTTTGGTCTCGATTGCATGCACACCATTAGCTTGCTTTTGCTCGTTCATACTTCGTCCTGATCCCCGCGCCGGGCAACACGCTTGACCCATCCAGCCATACGGGAGGTAAGCGGCTGCAATTTTTCGATCCCATTCCTGACCGCCTGATGCTCTAAAATAGCTTTGGAACCCTGCTGCACCTTGCTCATCAAAACATGTAAACGGCCGGAACGGTTTTCTTCAAACTCTTCAACCAATCGTTCGGACTCCTCGGCGAAATCGCTTTCGGGTACCGGTTTGATCAGGATACCTTCTTCGGTTACCTCCAGGCGCACACGGCCGCGCATACTGAACAGCTGGCGATATTCCTGCGGCACCTGCAAACGCCCGGCCGAATCCAGCACGGTCAACTCCTCGAAGATTTCCTCTTCGTGAATCTCTTCCTCCGTACCATTTTCGCCATCGGCAGTCTGCTTGCTGGCAGCGCGTGAACTGCGGTTCTGGCGCACGGTTTCGGTTGCCAGTTTGCCATCGCGGATCGCCACCACCCGGTCGACGTGTTTGGCAATCGTCGGGTCGTGGCTGA
>JBNKDB010000437.1:0-2770 GCA_050288045.1 Anaerolineales bacterium
GTGGATGCTGTTTTTCATCCCTTGCTCCAGCCGCACATCCTGGATCAGGAAGGCTGGCACTACGAACTGGATGACCCGGACGGGACGATGATCTACAAAGGTGTGGTTTTCAACGAGATGAAGGGCGCTTATTCTGACCCGGACGATCTCTTGGGAGACCGTGCCCAGCAATCTCTGTTCCCCGGCCATGTTTATGGGCTGGATTCAGGTGGTGACCCTAAAGTGATCCCCGATCTGACCTACGAACAGTTCAAGGCTTTCCACGATACCTTCTATCATCCCTCGAATGCCTACATCTTCTTCTATGGCGACGATCCTGCCGACGAGCGCCTGCGCCTGATGGATGCTTATTTGCAGGGCTTCGAGCATCTGGATGTGCATTCGGCGGTTCCGTTGGTTGCCCCCTTCGATGCACCCAAGGCCGTTACGCTACCATACGCTGCCGGGGAGGGGGAAGACAGCAGTTACCTGACCGTGAACTGGCTGATGGCCGAGCATAAAGACCCGGAACTGACCTTGGGCCTGGGCATGCTCGACCATATTTTGCTGGGAACCCCGGCTTCGCCGCTGCGCAAAGCGCTGATCGACTCTGGGTTGGGCGAAGACCTGGCCGGAGGTGGTCTGGAAGAGCACCTGCGCCAGATGGTCTTCTGCACTGGTTTGAAGGGCATTGCTAAAGCGGACGCCGGTAAGGTCGAAGCGCTGATCGATGAAACCCTGGCTGGCCTGGCGAAGAATGGCATCGACCCGGATACTGTGGCTGCATCGGTCAATACGATCGAGTTCTTGCTGCGCGAGAACAACACCGGCGCGGCCCCGCGTGGTTTGCTGCTGTTGTTCCGCTCGCTATGGTTTTGGCTGTACGACCGGGACCCAATTGCGCCGCTAGCTTTCGAAGAACCACTCAAAGCGATCAAAACCAAATTGGATAACGGTGAAAAGTATTTCGAGAGCTTGATCCAGAAATACTTGATCGACAACGTCCACCGTACCACGTTGCTGCTCGAACCCGACCCTGAACTCAACCAACGCGATGATGCCGCCGAGGCGGCCAAACTGGCCGAAATCCAGGCCGGGATGAGTGCTGAAGAATTGCAGGCGGTTGTCGAGAATACTAAGAAATTGAAGCAAATCCAGGAAACTCCCGATTCGCCCGAGGCGCTGGCGACCTTGCCGGTACTGAAGCTCGAAGACCTGGATAAATACAACCAACCTATTCCGCTGGATGTGTTCGATCTGGGGGGCAGCCAAGTGCTGTACCACGACCTCTTCACCAACGGCATCCTTTACCTGGATCTGGGTTTTGACTTACATACCCTGCCGCAGGAATATATCCCTTACGTCGGTTTATTCGGGCGGGCGCTGGTGGAGATCGGCACCGAGGCGCAAGACTTCGTCAAGCTGTCGCAGCGCATCGGCCGCGATACTGGCGGCATTCAACCGTCAGTCTTCACTTCTACCATTCGGGATAGCAAAGCGAGCGCCGCTTACCTGTTCCTGCGCGGCAAGTCCACCGTTGAGCAGACCGGAAAGCTGCTGGATATCTTCAAGGATGTGCTGCTGACTGTGAAACTGGATAACCAGGAACGCTTCCGTCAGATGGTGTTGGAAGAAAAGGCCGATCAGGAAGCACAGTTGGTGCCGCGTGGCCATATCGTGATCAATGATCGCCTGAAGAGTAAGTTCGATGAATCCGGTTGGCTGACCGAGCAGATGGGTGGGATCGATTACCTGTTCTTCCTGCGCGAACTAGAAGCGAAAGTGGAGCAGGATTGGGCCGGTGTATTGGCTGACCTGGAAGCGGTGAAAGCTGCGCTGATCAACCGGGCGGCCATGCTGTGCAACCTGACTGTCGATGGCGATAACTGGGTGACGGTCGAGCCGCAGTTGAATGCCTTCCTGGCACACATCCCCTTGAAGGATGTGTCCACGGTGAACTGGCAGCCGGACTATGGCGTTGCCAACGAAGGCTTAGCTATTCCGGCGCAGGTCAACTACGTAGGTAAGGGAGCCAACCTGTATGAATTGGGTTACGAGTTGGACGGCTCGATTGCTGTGATCAATGGTTACCTGGGCACGACCTACTTATGGGAGAAAGTGCGCGTACAGGGCGGTGCTTATGGCGGCTTCTCGACCTTCGATATGCGTTCTGGGATTTTTAATTTCCTGTCCTACCGCGACCCGAATCTGCTGGTCAGCATCAAGAATTATGATGGGACGGCAGATTTTCTGCGTAACCTGACGTTGAGCCAGGAAGAATTGGTCAAAAGCATCATTGGGGCGATTGGTACTATGGATCAATACCGCTTGCCGGATGCCAAAGGATATATTTCAATGGCGCGTTCCCTGACCGGCGTGGATGACGAATATTTGCAGCAGTACCGAGATGAAGTCCTGACCACCACTGAAGCCGATTTCAAGGCTTTGTCCAGAGTCTTGGACCAGGTCAAGGAAAAGGGCCAGGTGGTAGTGTTGGGTTCGGCCGAAGACATCGCCGCCGCCAACCAGGAAAACGGCGATTGGTTGGACGTCAAGAAAGTGTTGTAAACTAGAACAAATTTTGGCGTGATGGAGACTTTTTCAGAATTACCGAATCGACAAGCATACCGTTTGCAGGGCTATGATTACACCCTGGCAGGTGGATATTTTGTCACGCTGGTCGTCAAAGATCGTCGTATGGTATTTGGTGATGTAGTTGCAGATGAGGTAGTTTTGAATGCTGCTGGAGAATTGATTCGGTCTGAGTGGATCAAGATCACAAATTGTTTTC
>JBNKDB010000438.1:0-5297 GCA_050288045.1 Anaerolineales bacterium
TTATTCAGTCAAAAACTAAACAAGAAGTGGATAATCCGAATTTGTCCTAAGTCTTTTTCCACCTCTTATTATACATTTCCTCAGCACGACCACAACCGGTAATTGAGCAAGCCAGTTGCCCCCATATTACTCGCCCTACTGTGCGGCAGTAAACAGGAAATCGGCGTGGCTTTCGGGGTATGCCAGCACGACCTCCGCTGGGCCAACCCATTCGAGGTTGCTTTCCGCCGGGGGCTGCATTTGCGCCGTAACCGGCCAGGCATCCTGCCCTAACCCACCGGGCACCACAATGGTCGCGCAGCCGTCTGCAAAGGTGTAGCCGCTGAAGCCCATCACACCCTGCATACTGACCGCGAACAATACACCTTCCAGGCCCGGGTCGTCCGGGTCGATCTCCCCATTGCCATTCTCATCCAGATAGGCACACCCGAAAAAGAAAGTATCGGCCAGGATCGCAGCCGTTGGGGTCGCGGTCTGCCCCGTGCCGCAAGCGCACAACAGCAAAACCGATCCGAATAAACAAACAATTCGCCAAAGAGTTTTCATCAGCCTACCTCCCATTCCATTTTACATGAGAAACACGGCTCGGACTCTTTAATTTTTTCCCCCATCACGTTCATTACCCAGGCCGGGCAGGCATGGGAAACCACAGGTCCATGATCCCCTCTTTCCACACGCAGCTTCACTATTGAATGCTGCATTATCCTGATAAAATCAGGGGGAATTGTGACAAAAATGACAACCAACCCAATCCTCAAGACCAAGCTATTTATTCCCCCAAAGCAATCTTACAAAAAAACGAAGCGTGCGCAAATTACTGCGCACGTTTCGTTTTATAGTTTCTGAGGGTTACATCTGCGGCGGATCAAGGGGGAGCTGCAAATAGAAGGTGCTGCCGGGATAATGCTCCTCGTCGTGCCCGGCGCTTTCCACCCACACCTTGCCGCCGTGAATGCGGGTCACCCCGCTGACGATGGCTAAACCCAGGCCGGGGCCGCCACCTTTGAACATCGTCTTGCCCGAAGAGTGGATATCAACACTCCCGACCTGGTAGAACTTTTCGAAGATCAGTTCGTGGTGCTCGGCGTCCAGCCCGATACCGCTGTCCTTGACGGCGATCTCAACGCCGGGCCGCGCCGCCCCCAGCATCACCGGGCGGGTACTCACTTCGACTTTGCCGCCATTGGGGGTGTACTTGATGGCGTTGATAATCAGGTGATAGATCGCTTTGAAGATCATATCCGGGTCGGCCTGGATGG
The DNA here is from genome assembly GCA_050288045.1 of Anaerolineales bacterium. GTDB lineage: Bacteria > Chloroflexota > Anaerolineae > Anaerolineales > UBA11579 > JAFGRA01. Next base: position 1,260 of record JBNKDB010000438.1, read on the forward strand.
TGGGTGTATCTTCGGCATAACTGGTCGTGATCGTAATCTGGCGTTCGGTTGCGGCGGCCTCAAAATCACGCACCACATCTGCAATGATTTGCTTGATCAAAACAGGGGCCGGGCGGATGGTTGCAATTTCCGAATCGAAGCGGGTGACGTCCAACATCAAATTGACGACACCATGCATGCGGTCTGCCCCCTTACTGATCCCCAGCAGCACTTCCTCCAGGGCGGCGTTGTCCTTGACGCTGGGGAAAGCGTGCAGCACATCGACGTACCCCTTCATCACGGTCAACGGGGTGCGCAGTTCGTGCGCCGCCACCTGGATGAATTCCAGTTTATTGCGGTCGAGCTGGCGCAGCACCTTGTTGGTTTGCTGCAAGTGCTCGATGGCCATCTGGTCGTTTTCGCGCATGCGGTCCAGGGTAACGCCAATGATCTCGATCGCCAAGCTTGGGCTTTGTCTGAGGATGGTTTCGAAATCTTCTTTTTCCATCTCGAGCACGGCGCATTCGCTCGTCGTGCGCACCGTGGCGGAACGCGGCACATTCTGGATCAGGGCCATTTCCCCCACCATATCACCTTTACCACCCACGCGTAAGACGCGTTCGCCTTCTTCGGCGCTGATCTTCTGCGTGATCACAATGCTGCCAGAAGCAATGATATAGAAAATATCGCCCACTTCACCTTCCTGGCAAAGCACGTGGCCGGGCGGATAAGTGCGGATTTCAGTCAGCTCAGCGATAGCGCGCAGTTCATCTTCTTGAAGGCGGGAAAAAGCCATCCGCAGCAGCGGCATTTTATCGAACGCGTGGGTTTCTTCCATGCTTATTAGTATACAGGATGCATCTTTTGAGAACAAGTTATATTGCGATAAATCAGTGCCAAAATCGTCAAACAGTGCCCACCCCTGCATATTTTGAGTGCTATTCCGCGCCCTTTTACCCTGACCGTTACCTGTTGACGCCGCCCGGGATTAATAATTCCCGGCAAAAATTAAACTATAATTGGCGGAGTATGCCTATCAACTATAACTATCGAGGTAAACCATGAAGATCGTTGAAACTGAGAATCTAACCCGGGTCTATGGCAGCGGCGAGGCACAGGTCAAGGCGCTTGACGACGTGAGCCTGCACGTTGATACCGGCGAGTTCGTGGCTGTGATGGGGCCTAGCGGCTGTGGCAAGTCCACGCTGCTGCACCTGATCGGTGGGCTGGACCGGCCAACCAGCGGTGTGGTCAAAATAGAAGGCCAGGACTTGAGCAGCCTGAACGACGACCAGCTCACCGACCTGCGTCGTGAGCACATCGGGTTCATTTTTCAGTTCTTCAACCTGATCCCCACCCTGAACGCCCTGGACAACACTGCCCTGCCGCTGGTATTGGGCGGGATGAATCCCAGCGAAGCGCAAGGTCCCGCCCAAGAATGGCTGGAAAAGCTCGAGGTGGCCGACCGCAGCACGCACCGCCCAGACGAGCTTTCGGGTGGGCAGCGCCAGCGCGTGGCAATTGCCCGCTCGCTGGTTACCGACCCGACCCTGATCCTGGCCGACGAGCCGACCGGCAACCTGGACTCGAAAGCCGCCCAGGAATTCGCCGTGCTGCTGCGCGATATCGTCGACCGCTGGGAACGCAGCATCTTGCTGGTCACTCACGACCCGCGCATCTCATCCTTTGCCGACCGCATCATCCACCTCAAAGACGGACACGTTTCGGAGCAAGTGGAAAACAACCGCCAGGCCCAGAAAGTTCCGGCCGGGGAGGGAAGCCATGCGTGAGCTTCCTCTAGCGCTCAGTTATCTCAAGGGCCGCCCGGTGCGTACGATCATGACGATCCTATCGATCGTGATTGGCGTGATGATGATGTTCGGCCTGAACGGCATGGCGCCCGCGCTGCAAGATTTGTTCATCTCCAGCACAGAGTCGATGTCCCTATCCGAGGTCGACCTCTTCATTTCCCGCAAGGACGGCGGTTTCTTCCGTCAGGACTATACCCAAAGCGTGAGCGAAGTGCCGGGGGTGGTATCCACCGCCAGCATGATCTCCCGTACGGTGACCGTGCCGCGCGAACGTTATTACACTACCGATGGCCGCGAGATCAATACAATCCTGGTCTACGGCGTGGATACCTCCGTCAATGACGAAGCCTTCAACATCGTCACCGCCGGGGGACGCCGCTTGACCGCCGGTCGCCTCCTGGGTGCCGGTGATACACAGGCTGTACTTATTTCCGAGGCGTTCGCCCAAGGGCAAGGCCTTAACGTGGGAGACACGATCGACCTGCCCGGCGCAGGCGGCTGGACGACCTTCGAAGTTGTCGGTCTGCTCAATGATCCCGGCCTGATGCTGGGTACCCAACAAGTGTTCATGTCACTCCCCGCAGCGCAAGAACTACTCAATGTCCCCAACCGCGTCAGTACCATTTTAGGTCGCTACGCCGAGGGCAGTGATGCGCGTGCCATCGATGCCACCATTCAGGCCATGATCGGCCGCGGCTACCAACTGAATGCCCTGGAAGGCGGCGCCGATATCTGGGCCGCGCTGATGGAATTCATGAACGTGATCTTTACCATCTTTGGCCTGCTCTCGTTGGCAATGGCCGGGCTGATCATGTTCAACACCTTCCGCACCAGCGTGGTCGAACGCCGCCGGGATATCGGTATGCTGCGCGCCGTGGGCGCCAAGCGTAAATTCGTAATGCGTACGATCTTATATGAAGGTATGATCGTGGCCCTACTCGGCACTGCCCTGGGGATCCTGCTGGGCTACGGCTTTGCCTACGGTGCAAAAGCGGGGCTGGCATCCATTTTCCAAAGTCTATTGGGGCGACCAATGGGCGAGCCAAGGTTCACCTTGCTGGCCTACAGTGTATCGATCATTTTTGGGTTGGGCATCCCGCTGGCAAGTGTGCTCATGCCAGCGCGCGGCGCCAGCACGATCACGCCACTGGAAGCCATGCGGCCGTCGACGGTCGGGCAAGAAAAAGCGCTCGCTCGCAGCCGCCTGATCGTCGGCCTGATCAGCCTGGTATTGGGCGTAGCCGGTCTCTTGAGCGGCATATTCCCGCTGATGGCGCTGGGCATCATGATCTTCTTGTTGGCGCTCGGCCTGCTCGGCCCACTGCTGATCAGCCCGATCACTTCCTTCTTCAGCCGGATATTGGTGCTCGTCTTTGGACAGGAAGGCGGTTTGGCGGCCGGGAACATTGCCCGCCAACCGCGGCGAGCCTCGATCACAGCCACCTCGTTGATGGTCAGCCTGGCGATCCTGATTGGGTTAGGCGGCATGTTAGCCTCCACCTACGGCGGCGCACTACGCTTCCTGGATGCCAGTATGCACTCCGATTACATCATGATGTCGTCCCTGATCGTCACCAATGACACGCTCGGAGCCGGTCCGGAACTGGCCCAAACCGTAAAACGCATCCGCGGTGTGAAAGAACTGACCACCTTGCGCCAGACTGACGTCCTCGATGCCAATGGTGTCGGCATTCGAGTGGTTGGCATCGATCCACTGAGCTATGCCCGCATCGGGGGACTGTCCTTCGTCGAAGGGGACGCATCGGCTTTCGAGCAGATGGCGGGTGGAAACAGCGTGATCATCAATGGACGCTATGCCTCTCAGTTCGGTACTCAGGTTGGTGATACGATCACATTGGAAGGTGAGCACCGTCCGGTAACTGTGACGGTAGCTGCCATCGGTCTTGACTACTTGAATATCAAACTGCCCACCGTCTATATGGAGCAGACTGCCCTTGCCCGAGAATACAGCATCCGCAACGACGTTTTCCTGTTGATCAACCTCGAACCGGGCGCTGACGTGGACCAGGTAGAAGAAGACCTGCAAGCCGCCACCCAGCTCTACCCCGGATTCGGCATCATCTCACGCCAGCAACTACGCACCAGCCAGGAGGAAGTAGCCCGCAGCGGCACGATTGGCATGAATATCGTGCTGACCCTGCTGGCGGCTCCAGCCCTCCTGGGATTGGCAAACGCGCTGGGCATCAATGTGATCGAGCGCACCCGCGAGATCGGTATGCTGCGCGCC
>JBNKDB010000439.1:0-6496 GCA_050288045.1 Anaerolineales bacterium
TGCGCACCCAGGAAGACTGGGTAGTTTGCCCAAACTGCCACACCAAGCTCAAGAAGGTGTGCCACCAATGTGGCAAGCGCATGGAGCTTAGCTGGAACATCTGCGCCTACTGTGGCACCCCTGCTCCCGGCATGCGGAAGGACAACCTGACCTTCGACGAAGCGCTGCGCCCACTCCCCGCCGAACCCGAGAAAGAAGCCGATTAAGCGCTAGCTGTCAAGCGGAGGAAATTTGAACAATTTCAATTTCTGGCAGAAATGGCTGCTGGCGGTTGGCATTCTGATCAGCGTCTTTGGCGTCTTTATGGCCTTCTTCAACCAGACTCCCATCTTCGATATTTTCAACAATCAGATCAATCCCATTTTCTGGGAGCCAGATACGTTATCACCGGCTTCGCAAAATTATCAAGGTTGGATGTATGCTGTCTGGGGTTCGACTATCGCCGGTTGGGGGCTGATGGTGGTTTTCATCGTCCAATTTGGGTACAAAAACAAACAGCGCTGGGCATGGAACGCTTTGACTTGGGGGTTAGGATTATGGTATCTGCTGGATACCGGTTTCTCCTTGTATTATAGTGTCTTTTTCAACGCGCTCTTCAATACCAGCTTGTTGCTCTTGTTTACACTCCCGCTCGCCTTCACTCGCAAAGCTTTCCAGTAACCCATTTCACGCTTCCGAATTAACAAAAAAACGCCCTCAAGTTGAGGGCGTTAAAAACTTTATATTAGGCTACGAAAAGCCTAAGCAGATATCATCTATAGGCAACTGGTCAGCCACCCGACAATAACGCGTACCTTACTCGATCGTCTCTAAGAATTCGCGCGCCATCGCCCCAATATCTTCCTGGGTCGAGATACCTTGCCAGCCATCTCCCGGCCGGACGATATTGACCACCACGATATTGGCACCATTAAAAATCGCGCTGCGCGCTTCTTTCAACCCGACCCCACCGGCCGCCGAAATGCTCACATCGTACTTGCTGCGGATACGGGTTACATGCCGGTATTCGATCACCTTACCGCGCGTATTTTCCTCATCACGACCACGATGCAGCACCATCACATCCGGCGGAGCTTTCAGACGCCGCAAGACCGAAAGCGGATCTTTGACGCCCAACAGATCGATCATCGAGATCAAGTTCAGCCGCTTGCAGGCGCCGATAAAAAAATTGAGCGTTTCAGTCGGCGAATTACCCAGCACGGTAACCGCGTCCGCTCCGGCCTGTTTTGCCATTTGCACCTCCCCCAAGGCCCCATCGACCACCTTCATATCAGCTACCAGGTGTCCGCGCCACATCCGTCGGAGGGATGCAACGCCATCCATCCCTTCACGCTTGATGAATGGCGTCCCCGCCTCGATTAGGATACGCTCATTGTATTGAACGTGCGGCAATACTTGCATCGCAAGAGATAGATCGTAATTAAAAGCGAGTTGCAAGTAGCGGGTTTTACTATCCAGGATTTGGTCTCTTGACATGGTTGCAACTGCTACTTGTCACTCTTGACCACCGAATTAACCACCTTGCCAAAGTCTGAAGGCACGAAAAGGATGATCTTTTCTGATGGGTCAGCAGCAATATCGCGAATGGTTTGCAGTGTACGCAAATGCAGCGCGCCATCGCTGAGCGCAAGTTCTTCTGCGGCCTGGCGCAGGTTCTTTGAGGCGGAAAGTTCACCTTCGGAAGCGATGATCACGGCACGGCGTTCGCGTTCGGCTTCTGCTTGCTTCGCCATAGCACGCTTCATGTCGGCCGGGAGTTCCACTTCCTGAATCTTGATCGCTTCTACATCCACACCCCAGCCGGTAGTTTCAGAATCGACAATCTCTTTGATATCATCAGCGATCTGCTCCCGTTCAGTCAGAGCGAAATCCATCTCGGCATTGCCGATCACATCGCGCAATGCCGCCTGCGTATACTGCCGGACTGCAAATACGTGATCCTCGATATCGATAATAACTTTTCGCGGATCGAGTACTTTAAAGTAAACCACTGCATTGACCAACAAAGGAATATTATCCCTGGTCATCACTTCCTGGCGAGGAATATCTGCCGTCTTGATGCGCATATCGACCTTACGCATGGTCTGGATGATCGGGATCACAAAAGTCACGCCCGGCTCGCGGATGCCACCGAATTTACCCAGCGTAAAGATCACTGCTCGCTCATACTGGTAGATCACGCGCACTGAGCGCAGCGCCAAAACTGCCAACACAACTAGGATGCCACCCCCTACACAAACACCCGATCCAATTACTGCTTCCATCATCTACTCCTTTTGAATAGTTTCATCCATAAAATGTGACGCACGATGCAATTCCCGGCAAAATAAAGGCATTGCACCAACACTACAATACATTATAGATTTTAAATTCAGTTTTCCGCAACGTTAAATCGCGGTTAATTCCCCCTAAATCTTCTTCTTAGGCTAACAATTGCTCCCTTTCACCCGGCGCTGCGCTTGCCAAAAGGTTGGCGAGGTTCGCAATCTACGCGGTAAAACCCGAACGGCAGAACGGCTCAGTGCAGAAAGCAACCGATACAGCTTTTCACTCGCATGGCTATGCGCAGACCCAAATTGGGTACGTAACTTTGGTGGCAAAGCAACTCCAGCCAGTAAGATATTGAACGGTTTGAAAATTGGGAACGGCAGCCGCAGCAAACTTTCCCCGATTTCCTTTGCCAGCGGCGTTACCCTGATCTCATCACTCTGGAGTTTTTGCGCCATCCAAATTTCAAACTCTTTCCAGGTCAACGGCACGTATCTCGTTTCGATTCCCATTAACTCAGCAAAGAATTTACTCTCCTCATAGAAATCATGCAACTCCTGGGCGCTGAACGGATGCACGAATTCTTGATAGGTTTTCACCACCGAATAGATCAACGTGGCAAACACCCACAGCAGCAAATCCTGATCGATGGCACGATAAGCTGCATCTTCTCCTGCCAAGGTTTCTGGCAACTTTCCGCGCACCGCCAGATGGCGGGCATAGATACGTTTTAAAGCTTCGATGGCCTCGTCACAGGTACCAAACACGATCACCTGCTGGGCGGACAACGTATTGTAAGCACGCGTGAACGGCTTACGCCGGAAATCACTGTGCTCACCTACACCTTGCGCCACTTTGGGATGGGCAACTTGCATGAACAATGCCCGTAAGACACCGAAGCCCAATGCCAACTCGCCGTTTACTTGCCAGGCCATGCTGTCCGGCCCGAAAAATCCGCAGGTCGGGTTCCGAACACTTTCGGCCAGCGTTCGCAAAAACGCTTCGTACTCCTTAACAGCTTCATTTTGCTTCACAACACACGCTTTCGTAACAAGATTTCGCCTATTTCCCGTATAATGGGGAACACATCCTTATTCTATCTGGATTGTATGAAGGATAGATTAATCCTTCAAGCGCTCGTGGCGTTCACATTAAGCACCTGCGTGCTTGACCCTGGCCACAACCAAAATTACAGTAGACAAAACCATGATGAAGAATCCAAACATTTACATCGTCGAAGACAACCAACGCTTACGCGAAGCCCTCAAATCTGGGCTGGAAGAGACCGGCAAACTCTGCATAACCTTCGATTGTGAAAGCGGTGAAAGCGCCATTGCGTATTGCCAGGACCATCAACCCGATGCTATCCTGATGGATGTGCAGTTGGCCGGGGAATTGAACGGCATCCAGACCGCGGTTGAGATCCGCCGCCAATATCCGCGCCTGCCGGTCGTTTTCTACTCCATTCAGGACGACGACACTTATTATCGTGACTTCCGGCGTTCGGGCATTCTCAGCCACTACGCCTACGTGCGCAAATCCAATTACCTGCTGCCCGAAATGATCCTCCCTTTGCTGCACGATTCGATCTCAGGACGCAGTTTCATCGACCCAGAGATCGAAGCGCGCGTCCAGGAAGTGCGCATCAAGGACGAGAACAACCCCATGGTCTTGCTTGAACCCAACGAGCAGCAAGTTGCGCGTATGTTGGCCGAAGGTATGACCAACGAGCAAATGGCTGCCAAACTGGGCTTCAAGGATAAGCGTACCATCAGCCGCACCAATGGGCAAATCTACACCGCCTGGGGGCTGAACGCCACCACCACAGATGAAAAGATCGCCCGTACACGCGCTGCCATCATCGCCCGCATCGGTAAAATGCTGCAATGGGATGAAGATGGTGTTCCCTGGGAATTCAACGAACACGGCGAATGGGAGCGCTGGGAAGATAAATGACCGGTAATTTCTGGCTGGATTGGGCGATCACATCCATCTCACTCGCCAACACCATCCTGCTCTTGTGGCTGGGCTTCACACTGTTACTTAACGCTGAACGCCGCACATGGGGATCCTGGATGGCGGGTCTTGGTCTGCTGGTGGGCGGCGTGTTTTTCATCAGCCACACCGCCATTGTGGGTCTCGCCCCCACCTTCTCTACACAAGGCCTGCCTTTCTGGTGGTATCTCAGTTGGGGGCCGCTGGTGATCCTACCCTTTGCCTGGTATGTAATGGTGTTATGGTATGTCGGCTTTTGGAATGACCGCCACACCAAGCTCTTCCGGCGACATATTTTTTGGTTTGGATTGACCGTGCTCTGGTCACTGCTGTTATTCAGCATGTTGTTCATTTTCAGCCCGATTCCCTCCCTGCTTGACGTCGCCAATTTAAATCTATCCTCGCTGCCCTCTATTGCTGGCGTCCCGGTAATCTTCCCGATCTACACTATATACATCATCCTGTGTATTTTCCTGGCCCTGGACGCGCTCAGTAACCCCGGCCCAACCAACCGTGCCATGGGCGATCTCGCCCGATTGCGCGCCCGCCCCTGGCTGATCGGTGTTTCAGTTTCCCTGATCCTGGTCAGCCTGATCGTAATTGGCGCCATGTCCTGGGTCGTCCAGAATACCGGACGTTTATTTTATTATCAAAGCCAGCTCAACGTCCTGGGTGGCTTCGACCTGGCAATTGCCAGCTTGATCTGCCTGGCAATCATCCTGATCGGGCAGGCCATCGTCGCTTACGAAATCTTCACCGGCAAGACTCTCCCCCGGCGCGGTCTGCTGCGTTATTGGCGCAATGCCATCATCCTGGCGATTGGTTATGGTGCGATTGCCGGATTGAGTTTGGTGCTAAACTTACGAACCATCTTCCTACTGCTGCTCACTGCCATCCTGATGACCGTTTTCTATGCCCTGCTCAGTTGGCGTTCATACACCGAACGCGAACGCTACATCGACCATCTGCGCCCATTCATGGTCAGCCAGCGTCTGTTCGAACAGATCCTCACCCAGACCAAGTCGACTCCCGCCGAGGTCGACATCCAGACGCCCTTCAATGTGCTCTGTGAAGAAGTGATCGGTGCCAAGGTCGCCTATCTGAACGCCCTGGGGCCGCTCTCCACTTTCACCGGCCCACCGCTGACTTATCCACAGCACATCAAATTTGATCTATCAGCGCTGCATGAGATCACTAACCAATTCTCCACCTCCGGGCCGCGCGCCGTCCCCATCGACGCTGCCATCTACGGCGGTGCTGTCTGGGCAGTGCCGCTATGGAGCGAGCGCGGCTTGATCGGTGTATTGCTGTTAGGCGAAAAACGCGATGGCGGACTATATACCCAGGAAGAGATCGAGATCGCCCAAAACACCGCCGAGCGCCTGATCGACAACAAAGCCAGCGCTGAAGTCGCCCAACGTCTGATGGTTTTGCAACGCGAACGACTGGCCGAAACCCAAATCATCGACCAGCGCTCCCGCCGTATTCTGCACGATGATGTCTTACAGCAGGTGCATACCGCCATGCTCAAACTGGTCAGCGCCAAAGGGGGCACACCGGAAAACATCACCGAAGCTGTGGATTTGCTGGGAGACATCCACCGCAAAATTTCCGATCTGCTGCACGAGATGCCCGCCACCGCCCTGCCGGAACTGGCAAATCTAGGGCTAAGTGGCGCCTTGCAACAGCTTGTTGCCAAAGAATTCAGCACTGATTTTGAAGATGTTGTCTGGGAAATTGCCCCCGCTATAGCAGAGAAAACCACTTCCATTTCCCCGCTAGCAACCGAAGTGCTGTATTATGCGGCTCGCGAAGCCATCCGCAATGCCGCCCGGCACGGACGCAAAACCGACCAAGTAGCAGCCCTCACCCTGATGGTAGGAATGAAGTGGAACCAAGGGTTGGAAATCATCATCCAGGACAACGGAATCGGATTGAAAGATGGCCAACAAAATGATAACGGCAGCGGCCAAGGTTTGGCGCTGCACAGCACAATGATGGCTGTACTGGGTGGCGAACTCTCCATCGAAAGCCTCCCCGGTGAATACACCCGCGTCACGCTGATTTTACCGAGCGAAGACTGAACCGCGATCCCTCATCCCCAAACGACATTCACCAATGCAGGCAAGACCTCACCCGCCGGGCCGCGCAGTGCAAATTGCGCCTGAGCACTCAACGGCGTCTCGGCCGGATTAACCTCAACCACTTCAGCTCCGGCCTGCAAGGCATACAA
>JBNKDB010000440.1:0-8692 GCA_050288045.1 Anaerolineales bacterium
AATACAACCGTACCTTCTAACACACCGACCAACACGGCGATACCATCCAACACACCAACTAACACTGCCGTGCCATCGAGCACACCGACCAATACTACTGTGCCAACCGCTACTTACACCAACACGCCTGTGCCGTCAGCAACACCGACCAATACAGCCGTACCTTCAGCTACGCCGACGAACACGGCTGTACCGTCCAACACGCCGACCAATACAGCTGTGCCAACCGCAACTTACACGAGTACACCAGTACCGTCTAGCACACCGACCAATACCGCTGTGCCAAGCGCTACTTACACCAGCACACCGGTACCAACAAACACACCAACCAATACGGTAGCACCATCGGCAACACCTACGGTCACCAATACTCCGCTGCCGCCGACCGCGACCAGCACTCCGGTTGTGTTGACCATCGATAACGCTGATGATGAATTCGATACCTCCGGCACCTGGTTCGTCGAAAGCAGCGGCACATACCCATCCTATGGCCCGGACTTCGTGTTCAGCTTCCCGGGCAATGGCTCCGACACAGCCACCTTCACCCCCGACTTCCCGATGACCGGCAACTACGAAGTCTTCATCTGGTGGGGCACCATCCCCAGCGGAGCCACCAACCAGGTCTTTACCATCAATCATGCCGATGGTTCGACCGAAGTGACCGTGAACTTCCGCGGTCCCAACACTGCCCCAGAGTGGTTGAGCTTGGGCGTCTACCACTTCGCGGCCGGTACAAGCGGAAGCATCCAAACCGATGATCAAGCTGATTCATTCGTTGGGGCGGACGCCATCCAACTGGTTCAAACCAACGCTCCAGTTTCCACGCCCTAAGCATTAAACACAAAGAGGGCCGACCCTAAGGTGGTCGGCCCTCTTTTCAAACACACCCCCTAAACCCGACTGCTTTCCAAAACAAAACGATATTTTGCCGCTTTCACGTTATGCTTCCGGCCATCGACTGCATAAGCGCTTGCTCCTCAACGCCACCGCGAAATTCGGCCACTTTCTTGCGGTCGCGCAGCACGGCGATGCGATGGCTGGTGCGTAACACCTCTGCCAACTCTGAAGAGATGAAAATACAGGCCCGGCCTTCATCTGCCAGTTCCAATACCAATTTTTGAATTTCAGTCTTTGTGCCCACATCGATGCCGCGGGTGGGTTCGTCCAGGATCAAGATTTGCGGATCGGTCGCCAACCAGCGCGCCAGCAGCACTTTTTGCTGGTTACCAGCGCTAAGCTCTTTTACCAGTTGATCCGCCGAGGGCGTATTGATATTCAAAATCTTGATAAAATTATCCGCGATTTCCCGCTGTTGCTGTTCAGCTATGTTCTTATACCAACCGCGCTTGGTTTGTAGGGCCAGGATAATATTTTCTCTCACGGTTAAATCACCTAAAACACCCTCTGCCCTGCGATCTTCGGGACAAAAGGTGATTCCCCTGACAATCGACTCGCGCGGTGAGAACTTGTCGATCTTCTTACCCGAAAAGCTCAAAGAACCCTGATCCGGCTTTTCGACACCATATAACAGATAAGCGATCTCGGTCCGGCCGGAGCCAAGCAGTCCGGCCAGTCCCAATACTTCCCCGGCATGCAATTCCAAATCGAACGGGGCAATTTCACCCGTCAGGCCCAAATCGTCGGCAACGAGCAACGTTTTTTCAGGGATGCGCTTGGCGCTGGCAAGCCTGATCTGGGTCATATCGGCAAACTCTTCCAATGTCCGGCCGATCATTTTAGCAACCAACTCCAGGCGCGGGAGGGCTTCCGTCGCAAAGACACCGACCCGTCTGCCATTCCTGAGCACGGTAATGCGGTCGGCGATTTCATAGACCTGATCCAGAAAATGCGTGATAAAGATGATGCCCATGCCTTCAGCTTTGAGTTGGCGCATCACCCGGAATAACTGCTGAGTTTCACTTGCATTCAGGCTGGAAGTCGGTTCGTCGAGGATCAAAACCTTGGTCGCTGGCACCGCCAGGGCGCGGGCAATCGCGACCATTTGTTGAACGGCAACGGGGTATTCTCCCAAAAGACACGTTGCATCAATATCCATGTTTAAACGGGCAAGTACCTCGGCGGCCTGGGTGCGCATTGCTTTCCAATCAATCCGGCCCCGCTTCATCGGTTCCCGGCCAATCAGAATGTTTTCCGCTACAGTGAGGTTCGTGCATAGGTTAATCCCCTGGTAAACGGCACTGACGCCCATCGCTTGAGCGTGCTGTGGTGAGCGGATAGAGACCACTTCCCCGGCGAGAGTAATTTCCCCTTCATCGGCATGCTCTGCACCAGTCAACACTTTGATCAATGTGGATTTTCCAGCCCCGTTCTCACCAACCAGGGCGTGAATCTCGCCCTGACGGAGCGCAAAATCGACATGTTCGAGCGCCCGTACACCAGGGAAGGATTTAGAGATCCCTTCCATTGTTAAAACACAGTGATTGAAATCTGTCATAGCGTGTACTTTTCAGCGATCGACTGTCGATTCTTGCAATCGTAAGGCATCGTTAAATATTTGCGGATCGGCAGAATCGCCGCGGCGTCTTCAGCAATTGCCTGGGCCGCGCGCCAGCTACTTTACAGTCAGCCTGGATAAACCGGATTACCTATCTCGATACCTATAGGCTTACACAACAACAAGCATAAAAATCAGCGCCTAAAAAGGTCTGATCAAATTTTGATTCTTCGGCGTTTTCCCCCTGGCGGGGTTTAATTTCGACACATTTCGCCCAGGATGAAATATGCAGTGATCTACCCTATCTTAGCAATTTCAATCATTAGAATTCAATATTTTCTTTTTGGGATTTGGTTAAAATCGACATCCTTTTCCATAAAAAACTAACCTCTCTGCCTAGAGAGGTTAGTTTTTTTGGCGTTAAAGTTAATTATTATTGAAATTGATTCATACCAGTGAATAACTAATACCTACGCGTTGGCAGCAATTCAGCGGCATTTTCCGGAAAATACACACCCTCATCAGAAGGAATCCATTTCGGAACCTCTTCGCCATTGACCACTTGCAAGGCCACTTCGAAGAATTTGGGGCCAAGCAGCGGGTTGCACTCGATGGTGGCGTTGAGTTTGCCGTCGATCATAGCCTGGAAAGCGTCTCGGATGGCATCGATGGAGACAATCTTGATTTCCTCTCCCGGTACAAACCCATATTCCTCGATAGCCTGGATCGCCCCAATGGCCATATCATCATTATGCGCATACAGGCCATCGATCTGGCTGCCATAGAGGCGTAAAAAGCCTTCCATGACCTCTTTGCCCTTGGCGCGCGTAAAGTCACCAGAATCGGTGGCGATGATATGGATATCGGGATACTCCTCAAGTACTTCCCGAAAACCGATATAGCGGTCATTAGCCGGGGCAGAATCCAGGGTGCCCATCAACTCGACAATGTTTCCCTTTCCATCCAGCAAGTCGGCCATCACGCGGGCAGCATTGCGTCCCTCTTCTACGAAGTCCGACCCCATGTGGGTGGTATACAAGTCTTCGGGTACATCGGCGGCCCGATCCACCAGGATGATCGGTATTCCGGCATCTTTGGCTTCCTGGAAAACCGACTCCCAGCCGGTTTCCACAATCGGCGAGACGCCAATTACATCCACTTGCTGAGCGATAAAGGTACGAATGGCCTTGATCTGGTTCTCCTGTTTTTGCTGGGCATCGGAGAACAACAACTCTACACCCAGGTCTTCGGCGGCCTCTTTGATCGAGTCGGTATTGCCCGTGCGCCACTCACTTTCATCCCCCAGCTGAGAATAACCAACCACCAGGTCCTGGTATGTCTTCTCTCCAGGCAGCGCCTCGGGGGTAGGCTCCAATTCCGGAGTCTGTACCACCGCCCCCGACTGGCAGGCCGCCAGCGTTCCGATCAGCAGCAAGCCAAATAAGCGCCTGACTACATTAGAAGGTTTCATCTCGCATCCCCTCCCTCCCGTTCTGCCCACCGACGTTGTTGAAAAACGGGATGCTCACTGTGACCTTCGACCCCGAACGATATTGGCTTTCAATCGAAACACCGTACTGCTTGCCGTAATACAGCTTGATGCGTTTATTGACGTTCTCCAACCCAAAACCACTCTCCTTGACCACAATTTCATCGGATTCATCATTGATCGCCGATTGAATTTGAGCCAACCGGTACGGCGTAAAACCGACCCCATTGTCTTCGACCTCCAGCAAAACCTGGTCGTGCCCATTGCGTCTGGCCCGCAAGGTGATCGTGCCGCCGTTGCGTTTGTTCTTGATGCCGTGATAGAGGGCATTCTCCGCCAGGGGTTGCAGGGTCAATTTCAAGATCGTGCCATCCAGAATGTCATCATCGACTTCGATCTTGTAATCCAGGATGTCGCGGTAACGGATCTTCTGGATATACAGATAGCTCTGCACGTGTTCGATCTCCTGCCGGATCGGAATCCAATCCCTGCCCTTGCTCAAGGCAATGCGGAAGAAACTGGAGAGGGCGCGCACGATTTCGATCACCTGGACGGTTTTCTGTGCCTCCGCCATCCACACAATTGTGTCCAGCGTGTTATACAGGAAATGCGGGTTGATCTGGGCTTGCAGGGCCTTCAACTCGGCCTTCTTAAGGTCTTCCTGCTCCTTGACCTTGGCATCCAGCAATTCCCTGATCTTTCCGATCATGATGTTGAAGCTCATCACCAGTTCGGTGATCTCATCCACATTCTCATGAGTAACCAGGGCTTGCAGGTCGTTCTTGGTGATCGTAGTGGTGATGTCGTGCAGTTTCTTGATCGGAATGTAAATACTAGCCGAAATGATCCAGGCAGCCACAAATGAAAACCCGATCACAAACGGCAGCAAGATCACATTGATCAGTACCCAACGGTTGAAGCGTGCGGTATTCTCAGCGTACTGCTGTTCGGCCTGCCTGACCTCGAATAACATATAATCCTGCACGCTTTCCTCGACCACCTCCGACACACCGCGAATATTTTCCAGCACGAGTTCGTTTTCCGCCACACGGCTGCCTTGCTCGATCTGCTCCCCCATCTTATCGACGTAGTTGGTCAGCGTATCCATCGTGCGCCGGATCACTTCCAGCTTGATTTTCGATTTGTCCGAGTTAGTATTGGCGATCATCGATTCGATCTGGGCATCGACCTGGGCAATGATCTCATATTGTCGGCCCTGATCGAACTCGACCTTACCGGCCACCACGTTCCACATTTCTGTGTCGATAGCCGGTTTGATGAAGCCATTCAGGCTGTTGGCAGTGGTGATGTTGGTAATGATGGCATCGTATTGGCGGTTGAAGCGCAGCGCCTGCACGATCATCACAGCATTCACCGCCACCAGCATCGAGATCACGACGAAGAAAGACAGCATGATCTTCGTCCGCAGGGATACCTTGATGCCTGCAAAAAAGTCGATGAACTTTTCCATGTACTTGGGGATCGGTTCGCTTGCTACCAGATTGATGTCCATAGCATTACCCTAATTCTTGACAATGTCGGCTTCCTGGCGGAAGTCTTTCGGAGACCGGCCAGTTTTCTTTTTAAACACATAACTGAAATAATGCGGATCATTATATCCACTCTGATAGGCTACCTCCGAGCATTTCAGGTTGGTGGTGCGCAGCAGTTCCTTGGCCTTATTGATGCGCACCATACCGACGTAATCCCGGAAGGTCACCCCCATTTCTTGGCTGAACACCGAACTGAAATGGCTGGCGCTGAGGCTGACCGTCTCGGCGACCTGGCTCATTTGCAAGTTCGGGTCTGAAAAATGCTCGTCGATGTAGGTCTTTGCCTGACGCAATAGGCTGGTACGTTCCCGGTTTACATGACCATTCCGAAAATCCAGCACCTTGGTGAAAACGCCTTTGAGCTTGGCTTTCATTTGCTCAATGGAATTCACATCCGCGATGAAATCTTCGATGTTGTGGATTTCGGGGATGACCTGGTCGACGTCACCACCGAGATTGCTCACGAACTGGGCCAGGGTCAGGGCTACATCGATGAAAATATAATGCTTGACCATATACGAACGCAGTGCGACTTCGCCGATGGGCAATAAGTGGTCGTCGAAGAAAGCATCGAAATCAGCAGCATTGCCGAATTTCACATAATTCTCCACCACCAACGGATCGAGCTTGAATAATTCGTTCGGTAGTTCTTCGGTCAAGTGGGCGTTGTTTCCCGCGCTCACCTTGGCCAGCGCTTCCGAGAACGAGTAATGGATATCACTGAGCCGCTGCTGGGAAGTGCCGATGCCGATCTCCAGCTGGCAGGTGGTTTTGTCTTCGATTTCACGCTTGATGAGATTGACGATGAAATCGGCATCTTCTTGCTGCTGCTCCGGGCTGTCTCCCTTGATGAGCAAGACCAATTCTTCCATGTCTTTCTTGGCCAGCAGGATGTTGGGGTTGTTTCCCGCCAGGCTGGCAGTCAGGCGCTCGACTTGCTGGTATTCACGGTAATCGAAAGGCTGGTCGGACTCACATAAGATCACTTTGATGAGGATTGTGCAGTAATACTGCGCCACGAGGTCCAACCCGAATTTCTGGCTCTGTTCAATCGCATCCGCGGAAGACACCCCACCCATCATCAAGCGCACCAGGAATTTTTCCCGCAGCAAGCCAAGATTTTCAGCGACATCCTCGCGCAGTTGCTTCAGGCTTTCACGCTCCTGGCGCTCGCGATCGAGCGTTTCGGTCAAGCGCTTCAATGCCGCTTGCAGATCCTGCGCGCTGATCGGTTTCAACAGATATTCGGTTACACCTAATTTGATGGAAGCCTGGGCATATTCGAATTCATCGTGCCCACTTAACACGATGATCTTGATCCAGGGCATGTGCTCGCGGACCACCTTGCACAATTGCAGCCCATCCATGAAGGGCATCTTGATGTCAGTGATCACCACGTCGGGCTGGGCGGCTTCGATCAGTGGGAGCGCGACTTCCCCATCCGGCGCTTCTCCACAAAATTCAAAGCCAACAGATTTCCAGTCAACGTTATCCCGGATTCCTTCCCTGGTGACAATCTCATCTTCTACCAAGAAAACTTTATACAGCATTCCGCAACTCCTCAATAACAGGCCACCGATCATACAGTGTGATTAATTATTAGGGAAGATGATAGCTTTGTAAAGTTGCCAGAATCCTATTACGCGCAACGATTGCCGTTCTAGAGCATGCTATGCTGTTTTTGGAGAATACCTTACCGATAATATGGTCGATTCAACTGCACAAAAGTCAGTGTAGGTGGGCAAATTTCATGCTCTTTAATATAGCACAAACAACGCAGGGCTTCAAATATCTCGTTTCAGGCGGCCATTCGACTGCCCAAAATGCTTATCCTTGACAAGCAAACCGGGTTTTGCTATTATGTTATCGTTCCCGTTATCGATAACGGAGCGCTGGACGATTATTCTACCACAATTATGAACAAACGCCCGACCATAAAAGAAGTAGCAAAAGCCGCCGGTGTCTCTACCCAGACCGTTTCGCGCGTGATCAACAACCGCCCCGACGTGGCCCCTGAGACGCGCAAGCGCATCGAGCAAATCATCAGCGAGATGGATTACCGCCCCAGCGCGCTGGCCCGCAGCCTGATCCGCCAGCGCAGCTACACGCTGGGCGTAGTCACGGCTGGATTGAAATACATCGGCCCTTCACGCACCCTCAGCGGTATCACCAGCCGGGCCGAGGAATTGGGCTACACCCTGCTGCTCAAAGAGTTCCCGCGCTTCGATATCGAGGAAATCGAACCGCTACTGCAAACCCTGCTCTCCCGCCATGTGGATGGCATCGTCTGGGCCGTGCCCGAGGTTGGCGATAACCGCAAGCAGCTCGAATCCAAATTAGAAGACCTGCCCGTGCCGTTGGTTTTCCTGACCATGGAAAGCCGCCCCAACCTCTCGATCGTTACTATCGACAACTACCTGGGCGCCAAGATGGCAACCGAACATCTGCTGGCACAGGGCTACCAACACATCGGGCACATCTCCGGCCCTTTGGATTGGTGGGAAAGCCGCCAACGCAAAGCCGGTTGGCAGGATGCGCTCGCAGCCGCGGGCCTGACAGCGTTGGATACCCACTGTGTAGAAGGGAACTGGTCATCCGCCAGCGGTGAGATTGCTTTCCAGCAATTGCTCGACCAATACCCGGAAATGGATGCGGTATTTGCCGGGAACGACCAGATGGCCCTGAGCGCCTTACAGGTCGCCAGCCGCAAGCACATCGTCGTCCCAACCCAATTGGGCGTAGTCGGCTTCGACGGCCTGGCGGAATCGCCCTACTACTGGCCGCCGCTTACCACCATCATCCAGGACCAGCACTTACTTGGCCGGACGGTGATCGAAGAGATCGTTTGCCTGATCGAAGCAGCTCAGCATGAGGAAAATTCCGCCAATCCCCAAACGATCCTTTTACAGCCCAAGTTAGCTGTCCGGGAGAGTACCCAACGTATGCTTTGACGATCTGCCTCCATCCGATGAATACAGATCGTTTATTTTGTAAGGAACTGGCCGTTAAAAACAGACCGATAGTTACCTCGTCGCAGACGGCCAGTTACCCAGTACCTGTAACCGACTAATACAACGTTTCAGGAGGAAACATGCAAAAGTATGCTATTGGTGTCGATTTCGGCACCGAATCGGGGCGGGCCGTACTGGTGGAAGTTGCCAGCGGTAAGGAAATTGCTACGGCCGTTTACCCATA
>JBNKDB010000441.1:0-3308 GCA_050288045.1 Anaerolineales bacterium
ATAAAATCAAATCCATCAGGAGTAAATGATGGATTTCGAAACGATTGGCGTGATCTGTGCGGCCTTGTTGGTGTACGCCGTGAGTGGCGGTTTGTTCCTGGCGTTCAATACCCCCAAGCGTTATGCCCTTTATCTTTGGGGGATTGGTGGCATGGGTGGGGTATTGCTGTTTGCTTGCTGGTTTTTCATCCATTCGCTGGCTTTTGAGATCATGCTGCACGCCGGGTTCTGGGTTTGGGCGATCCAGCGGTTGTGGGTGGTACGGGGACAAGCTAACCAGGATATGCTGAGGAGCGAGCAAGCCCAGCAACTTCCAGATTGGTGTTAAAAACAAACGACCATCAAAGTAGATGGTCGTCGTTTACCAGTCGGGGCGAGAGGATTCGAACCTCCGACCTCTTGCACCCCATGCAAGCGCGCTCAACCGGACTGCGCCACGCCCCGAAGGTTTGGGGATTATACTGCCAACCGGGTTTTATGGCAAGGTGTTTGATAGGGAGCTGTCAACTTTTTTCTTGTTGAGATGCAGAGATAAAGAAATAATTGAGAAACACGAATGTCACGAATAGCACGAATATTTGTGTCATTCGTGTTCAAAGCGCAATACTAAGCGGAATCTAATTTGGAATACTTGACGCGTGGGCAGGAAATCTGCTATACTGAAACTACCGACCGGTCGGTAGGGAGTGCCCGTGACGAAAGCAGACATCCTGGACGCAGCCGCACAAATCTTTAGCGAGAAGGGCTACCATGCCACTTCGATGCAGGATATTGCCGCGGCGGTGAATCTGCAAAAAGCCAGCCTCTATCATCACATCAACAGTAAACAGGAAATCCTGGTGGCCTTGTTGGATCAGGCCCTGGATATGCTGATTGCCGCGCTCCAAGAAGTGCAGGAACAGCCTTTGTCGCCGGATGAGAAACTGCGCCTGGCAATGCGGACTTATTTGGAGATCATTGCTGATAACGGCAACCTGGCGACGGTTTTGTTGCTCGAACACCGTTCGCTGGATGCCAAACTGCGTAAGCGGCATATCCCACGGCGTGACCGCTTCGAAGATATTTGGAAAGATATTATCGCCGAAGGGCAGCGCGCGGGTGTGTTCAACTGCGCAGACGCGGACATGGCCGCCAAGGTCTTGATCGGTGGCTTGAACTGGACGATCATGTGGTATCGCCCGGATGGAAAATTGAACATGACACAGATTGCGGCGATCAACGCGGATTTGTTTATCAATGGCCTGCACGTGCATACGCACTGATGCAGGTCGTTTTGTTTACTGGCTATTTTATTGGTACAGCATTGAACGTTTGCTAGAACCTTTCGTGCTGGTGTGGCTTGCAGCAGCCACTGCATTATCCGATTTTCTAACCAACCTAGGAGAGGCTTATGTATTCCTTCGAACCATCTGAAGAGCAACAAATGTTGATCGACGTTGCCAAACGCTACGCGCAGAATGATTTACGCCCGGCCGCGCACGACGCCGAAGAAGAAGGCGAACTCGCCTTCGACCTGGTCGAGAAGGGCTGGGAACTGGGTGTCTTGCAGGCTTCTGTGCCGGAACAATACGGCGGCTTTGGTGAATATTCGGCCGTGACCGGCGTGCTGGCGGCCGAAGAATTGGCCTGGGGCGACATGGCCGGGGCGCTGGCAGTGATGGTACCCGGCTTGTTTGCCTTGCCGATCATGCTGGTGGGCAGCGAGGCGCAGAAAGAGACTTACCTGCCGCCAATCGTGGAAGCAGAGTGGCAGCCGTACACCGCGTCCTTGTTGGAAGGCCAGTTCGATTTCGACCCCAGCGAGTTGAAGACAACTGCAAAGCTGGACGGCGATAGCTATGTGATCGATGGACAAAAACGCATGGTGCCGTATGCCGCCGAAGCCGAAGCCATGATCGTGTATGCGAACCTGGACGGCCAGACCCAGGGCTTTATCGTTCCGAAAGGGACAGCCGGGGTGAGTGTTGGGGAGCGCGAAAAACTGCTGGGTCTGAACGCGTTGCCTAATTACGCGGTTGGCCTGGAAGGGGTGCGTGTGCCTAAAGTGAACCGTTTGGGCAGTGAAGTGGGCCACGATTTTGCGCCTATCCTCAACTCCATGCGTATAGCCATTGCGGCGATTGCGATTGGGATGGCGCAGGGCGCCTTTGAATATGCTGTCGATTATGCCAAGGAGCGCGAGGTCTTCGGGGTCAAGGTGGCTCAAAAGCAAGCCATCGCTTTCATGATTGCCGAGATGGCCGCCGAAATCGAGGCTGTGCGCTTGCTGACCTGGGAGGCGGCCTGGAAAGTCGATGAGAACAAGGAAGACGCGACTAAGGCGGCTTACCTGGCGCATACCGGGGCAGTGGATATGGCGATGATGGTCACGGACCGCAGCGTGCAGATCCTGGGCGGCTACGGATATATCCGCGAGTATCCGGTTGAATTGTGGTATCGCAACGGGCGCGGCATTGCCATGCTGGCCGGGCTGGCGATGGTGTAGTGGTATAGGAAAATCAGGAGTATAGTGATGATATCTTTTGAAAAATCCAAAGCGATCCAGAATCAGGAATATTTGCTGCAAACCGTAGTCGATAATATGGTGCGGCCTTATTCGCGTGAATTCGACGACAATGAGCATGAAATCCCGTGGTCATTTATTACCTTCATGCATGATGCCATGAAGCAAATGGGGGCCGGTTCGCTGGTTACCAAAGAGGCGTCCGAAGGCAACAGCAAGCCGGAGAAGAAAGACAAACCGCGCGAGACCTACCAGGTGATGGCACACCAGATCGAAATGCTCTCCTGGGGCGATGCCGGGTTCTACCTGTGCTTGCCCGCCGGGGGGTTGGGGGCGGCGGCAGTGGAAGCAGCCGGGACCGATGAGCAGAAGAAGAAATTCCTGCCGCGTCTGTACGGTGAAAAACCGACCTTCACGGCGATGGCGATGACCGAACCCGGTGCGGGGTCGGATACCTCAGCGATCAAGGCGCGCGCTGAATTGGATAAGGAAACCAACGAGTGGGTCTTGAACGGTGAGAAGATTTTCGTGACCGCTGGACATAAGGCCCTGGTCGATACGGACGGCTTCATCGTGGTTTGGGCGACGATTGACCCCGAAGCGGGCCGGGCCGGGATGCGCTCCTTTGTGGTCGAAGCTGGCGCGCCGGGCTGCAAGGTCGCCAAGATGGAAGAAAAAATGGGCATCCGTGCCAGCGATACGGTCACCGTGGTGCTGGATAACTGCCGGGTGCCGTTCGAGAATATCCTGGGTAGCCCAGAAGTGGAGCAGAAAACCACCAAAGGTTTCAAGGGCGCGATGCATA
>JBNKDB010000442.1:0-3513 GCA_050288045.1 Anaerolineales bacterium
AATCGTGCCGGCATCACGGTCGCCGAAGGTGCGCACAACCTCGGTGATTTCTACGCCGCACAGGCGCACGCGGAATTTATCCAGATGGGCGACGTCATCCTTGTGAATGTTGACGATAATGTTGCCCAGGTGGCCCCACACCATCGTGATCTGCCCCACGACGCTGCCATCCGGTTGACGTTCCGGCAAGGGCAGGTCGATGCGCACCGGGTCGTCGATCACTTCGCCCAGGTCTTCCAGCGGCACGCCCGCGGCCAGGTGCGCCCCGACCGGCGAGAAAATGTCGCGGCCGTGGAAGATCTCGCTGACTTCCGGCAGCCAGTATTCGGGTTTGTTGGTGTGTACAACCTTGATCGGCCAGGCGTGTTTCTCGGCGCGCTGGTACACGGCGGTGAACACGCCGTTGTCCGGGCCAACGAAATAATGTGTGCCGATCTTGGCCGCGATTGGCCTACGGTCGGTACCAACCCCGGGGTCGATCACCACGACGTGCACGGTACCGTCCGGGTAGAACCAGCCCTGACGGTCCAGCACCAGGCTGCCTTCAAGGATGTTCTGCGGGCTAACGTCCCAGGCAATGTGGGAAATCTGGGCGTCCGGGGCGATGCTCCACATCACACCATCCATCACGCCCACCGGGCCACCAAAATCGGTCAAAATAGCAATATAGCTCATCGATGCCTCCTACAATGAGACGACCTCTACCGGGTCGCCGACTTTTGAATGCAATACGCTCAACGCCGAACCGTTCACCACGGCTACGGCGAGATAGCCAAAACTATCGAACAGGGCAACCAGGTCGCCCACTTCCCCCGCGCCGAAGGTCTTTACCAATCCTTCGATCGTGCGTCCGGCAATGGTCACCTTGACGTCGCGCATGCCTACCACATGCTCGGCGCGGATGTTGGTGCCCACGTTACCGAAATAGTCAATGTTGATGACCTCACCGACCACTTTTCCGCCAGCTTGCTGCGGCTGCGGGATGGCGAAGCGCACAGGATCGCTGATGATCGTACCCAATTCTTCCAACGGCACGCCGGAAGCCAGGTGCGCTCCAACCGGTGAGAAAATATCACGGCCGTGGAACACATTGCTGATTTCCGGCAGCCAGTATTTAGGATTGTCAGTGTGCACGATCTTCACTTCCCAACCCTGCCTTTCGGCGCGTTCATACAGCGGGGATAACACGCCGTTGTCCGGGGCTACGAAGTAATGCGCGCCGAGCTTAGCGGCGATTGGGCGACGAGCGGTGCCCACGCCGGGGTCGACGACCACGACGTGTACCGTTCCCGGTGGGAAGTACCACACCTGCCGGTCGAGGACCAGACTGGCGCCATATACATCTTGCGGGCTGATCTCATGGCTGATGTCGGCAATTTGAATCGTCGGGTCGATCCCCCAGATCACACCTTTCATGACCCCCACGTTTCCGTCGCGTGTGCTGAAATCGGTAGTCAATGAAACGATGCTCAAGGCGTACTCCTTTAGGAAAGATGGGTTGTAAATAAGAAATGTACGAGAAGCCCTTCGTTAAATTAGGCTTCGTTCACAAAACAAAACTCTTATTCAAAATTTAAAGCTTATTTGTAGGGGAGGGTCTCAAACCCTCCCCTAGGATGTTGAGGTTCAAATACTTGGTCGAGGCAGATCTTCCGTGAGGATTTGATTATCCGATATCTTTGACCATGTAGCATTCGCCCTGGTGGAAGCCGCGCCCGGCGTAATAGCGCCGCGTGCCGATGGCGGCAATCACCGCCATGCGCCGGAAGCCTTGCCGCCGGGCGATCTCTTCTGCTTTTTCGATCAACTCGGTGCCCAGACCAATGTGTTGGGCGGCCCCTTCCTGGTCTTCCCCTACTTCCAGGGACTGGCCGTACACATGTACCTCGCGGATAATGGCGGCATCTTCCAGATCGGCCAGGCCGGTAGCCGGACTATGCGGGCCGGGCAGCGATAGGCGTAGAAAGCCAGCCAGCTTATCCTGTGGGGTAACGAAGGACAGGAAATGCTCTTCTGCCCCACCGGCCGGATAAGTGAGGTCGTCGAATTCCAATTTCTCGGGCATTACCTTGGCACGGCGCACCTCACGGCAGCGCACACATTGGCAGCGCTGTCCGCGCTGCTTCAATTCCTTGTGGATATCCATGCGCAGGCTGGTGCGCTTGTTGCCTTCGACCACATTGGTCGAGGGAATATCGCGCACCACACGGTTGACCCGGCAGTAGCGCGGGATGGTCGGCTTGATCGTGACCAGCAATTCGAGCAGTTCCGCCGTAGTGTAGGGCGTATACTCGCCGCGCTCCCAATATTCGTAGAGTTCGGCGTTCTCAAGCAATTGGTTGGGATAGATCTTGATCTCATCCGGGCAGAAGTCCTGCCACATTCTGGCAAAGTCAGCCTGGTCGGATTCCAGGGTGGCTCCATACAGGTTAGGCATCCAGTGCAGCACGATCTTGAAGCCGCCTGCGCGCAATAATGCCACAGCCTGGCGGGTTTCCTCGACGGTATGGCCGCGCTTGTTGATCTCCAAAATGTGGTCGTCGAAGCTCTGTGCGCCCATCTGTACTTTGGTCACGCCCAGGTAACGGAACCAGGCCAGCTCCTTTGGCGTGACGTGGTCGGGACGCGTCTCGATCACCAAGCCGACGTTGCGGTGAGCGGTGGTTTCGTTATAGACCTGCGCCTCGGGCAGCGTCTCGAATTCTTTGCCGTTCATGGCATCGTAGCAGCGCTTGATGAACCATTCCTGGTAGTCCTTGCGGTAGGCGCTCCAGGTGCCGCCCAAGATGAGCAGTTCGATCTTATCGGTGGGATGCCCGACCGCATCCAGGGCAGTCAAGCGCGAGAGCACCTGACGGTACGGGTCGAATTCGTGGTACAGGGCGCGCATCGCCCCGGGTTCATCGGGCAGGTAGCTCTTCGGCATACGCACGTCGGTTGGGCAGAAGATGCACTTACCGGGGCAGGGGTAGGGTTTGGTCAGCACGGTAACCACGGTCACGCCCGACAGGCTGCGGGTCGGTTTCATGCGGATGCGCGCCAAAAAGGCCGGGTCCTCTTCCCACTCACCGCGTTCGACCAGGTCGCGGTAAGCAGCCACCAGCATGTATTTACTGATGTAACCGCCGCCTTCACCGGTCAGCGGGTGATGCTTGATGGCCTCAAAGACCTGTTCCCCGGCGCGAATCTCTTCCAGCGCCTTACGCGCCAGCGCCAATTTCTCCGGGGTATATTGGCGAATCTCCAGCCAATCTTCGTTTTGGGCTTGTATGGAAAGATCGTTCATAAATATCTAACAGTTATAAGACACCAAGTAAGTCAATAGATGATTAATTTATGTGTTTCGTGAATCGTTATACGTGAATCGTCAGCATGAAATACGGTATAACGAGTAGTTCAACGATTGAATAATCGGTTCGCTAATGAATCACGAATCACGATTATCGAATCTCGAATATAATAACACCATGCAACCCGAGATTGCTGACAAACTCCGTCAACTTAACCACCAAT
>JBNKDB010000443.1:0-5566 GCA_050288045.1 Anaerolineales bacterium
TATCGGCATCTTCTACTAGGGTTTGTACGTCAGCATCATCTCCGGCATTGGAAATGATGCCCATACGGTAGCCTTGCGCTTTCAGTGCTTCGAGCGTGGGCAGGGTGTCTTCGGCGGGCAGCCAGTACTGCTGGGAGGCAGCGTACATGGCCTGTAATGCCGGGCATACGATTTCGTCACTGGTCGGTTTGCCCAGGCTGGCGAGCAGGTTGCGCAGGATGTAGGCCGTGGTCAGTTCAATGAAGGTGTGTTCGCGCTCCTTATAATAGGTGTTCATCCGTTCGCGGAATTCTTTCAAGAAATAGACTTCATCCAGTTCCAGCCCAGAGGCCAGCAATTGCTCCAGAAGCTTCTGGTCGGCTTCAGCAAAGACCCGTTCCCATTCTCCGGTGAAATACAGGAGCGTGTTCCCGAGGTCGAAGAGGATGGCACGGAACGGATTCCGTTTGGAACGCTCAGACATTAATACCCTTTCTGGATATTGACCTGATTGAATAAAGGGGTTTTGTCCAGGTAGCGCTGCATGTTCTCTTTGAACAACGCCAGCGCCCGGTTGTTGTAATGGTAGGAGCTTCCGGCGATGTGGGGGGTAATGATCACGTTCCGCAACTCCCATAACGGGCTGTCGGTGGGCAGCGGCTCTTGCATGAAAACGTCGAGCGCAGCCCCGGCGATCTTGCGTTCACTCAGGGCATTGATCAAGGCTTCCTGGTCGACCACACCGCCGCGCGAGACGTCGATCAGGAAAGCGCTGGATTTCATGGCCGCCAGTTGTTTTGCACCGATCATACCGCGCGTTGAATCCGTTAGTGGCACGGTAACGGCGATGAAATCACATTCTGAGAACATCGAGCCGAGCGCCTGGGGTGGGTAGAGACGCTCGAAGTAATCGCCTTTCGGGTCGCCCTGGTTTGCCGGGGCGTAGCCGTCGTCCTCGGGGTGCATAGCATTCTGCTTGGACGCCAAAACTTTTACCTCGAATTGATGCAGCAGGCGCGCCAGTTGGCGGCCGATGCTGCCATAACCGACGATACCGACGGTACTGCCGTACAGTTCGCGCGGCACGAAAAGTTTGTAACGGTCTGCCGACCATTCGTGACGACCCTGATGGGCAAGCAAGGTAGGGAGCTTGTGCCCCAGAGCCAGCATCATGGTGATAATGTGTTCAGCGATCTGTTGGGCATTCGCCCCACTCAATGAGGTGGCGATCACATCCGATTTTTTTAGGATTGGTGCGGAGACCTGCTTGTCGATCCCGGCGATGTGGAACTGTACCCAGCGTAGTTTGGGGGCTTGCTCCGGTTCCGGTAAGACAGAATCGGTATAGAGAACTTCTGTGGATTCCCACACCTCCGCCGGAATTTCTTCGGCGTGGCGGATGGGGTGCAGGGTCACGTTTAGCCTGGGAAAAGCTTCCTGCAAGGCCTGGATTTGAGCCTCTTTGAAATCAACAGTAATCAAAACTTCGACGGGTTCACTCATAACTCTCTTCTTGTGGATAGATTTGTGGATAATGTGTCTATTTTAACCGTATAAGCTGTGGAAATCAGGAGGTCTTGCGGGGAAAAGTTGGGGATAAGTTGCCCCCAAATGTGGGATATTTGTGGGATAGTGTGGGATAAAGGTTGGAAAAGCTTTAGCAGGCATGATTAGAAGATACTATGTGTGCATTGGTAATTATTTATTAAGGAATTTTTCAACTCGTTTTCCCAGCCAGGGATAACGAAAGTCTTTACCTCGTAGAACACTGATCGTGGCGATCAGACGCGCCAGTGCCATCACCAGACTATAAAGGGCGAGAAAACAGACGAGAACCCTTGATGATATAAGGGAAAGATTCAAAACTGGAACCAAAATAGTTGGCACTTCGTCCGATCCAGTCACCAGCGAACTTATTATGGCTAAGAGCATGAGTACAAATATCAAGACTAAACATAAGCCGCCGACGATTATTTCGATAATCACATTTGATAAACTAAAAACGACTGCCTGAGAGGCCTGGAAACGCACGTATTCTGATTTATCCTTTTTCACAGCCCAGATAATGATGGCAGCTATGATGCCGAAGAGATGGCCTAAAGCTGCGAGTACATTGTCGTCGGAATGGGTTGGCCGGATTTCACTCACGACTCAATCTCAGCTTCGTTTTCTTCAGGCTTTTGTTCGCGTTTGTTTGATTTTCGGTTGACGAACTTGTTGACCAATTTGCCAAGTAGCGGGTATTGGAAATCGTTGCCTTGCAGCACACGCCAGGCTCCGAAAAATCCCATGAAAAGATAAAGCGGCCCGCCAATGCAGAAAAACACAAACTGCATGATCGCTACCGTAAAGAGCGCACCCAGCATCAGGCTTACCAGGATGGTTCCGAGGATATCGTGTTCGGGTTGGATTAAGGCCATGGGGAGCATGAGTATGGGGACGATAATTTGAAAGGCGTAATAGAGTATGTAAGCCAGAACGGCAAGCAGTTGGTAGGCAAAAGCCTGCATGGCCTGGAAACGCAGATAAGGCGAGCGCTCACGCTGCGTTAGCCAGATCACGAACGGCACGACGATACCCATGAAGGGGATAACGAAGCTGGCGTAGCAAAGTGCGGCCATGAATTGGTCGTCTTTGGGGCGTGTTGTGTCAGGCATCATCTTCAACCACCTCAACCATAGGTTCGCTATCAAGATATCGCTCGAGCCACTTTCCCAGCAGGGGGTAGCGGAAATTGCGGCCGGTGAGGCAGGCCACCGCGCCGATCAATCCGATCAGAGCGTATAGACCGGTTAGGCCGAATATGGTCAGTAATACCAACACCATGCCCATTGGGAATAGATAGGCGAAAGCCTCGGGTGAACGCTCTTCGAGCAGGGTAATCCCGAAAGCTAGCAATATGGCCATCGGGGGAATGACTACGAATGAAATAAAGTAATAGAACAAGGTTGAGAATATCTGGTAGGCCAACGCTTGTAGGGCTTGGAAATTGGCAAAACGAGATTTCTCGCGCTGGGTGGTCCAGACGATCACCGGAAGGATGATCCCCCAGCCAAATAAGAGGATACCCGCATGGGAGAGGGCGGCCATGATGCGTTCCTCTGAACTATAGGTAGGCGCTACCGGGTGTTCACTCATTATTTGTTGTGCCTTGTTTACCCGTATCCGGTTCGCGATTGAGCATCCTTTCAGTAAGGTTGCCAATCAGGGGATAGCGGAAATCGTGGCCTTGTAGCACGCGCCAGGATGCGATGTAGCCGAGTAACATAAAAAGGATCATCCCAATAAAAATAGCAAAAAAGATCGTGCCTAATCCAATAAAAGGAAGCAGTGCAAAGTAGCCGCCTCCTTCCCCCGGTGCAATCAATACGGCCAACATGGGCATAAAGAAAATGCCGAGCATATAGCAGCCAAACAGCACGAAATAAGCGATGAGGCCGGTTGCATGGTAGATCATTGCCTGCAAGCTTTGAAATCGAATCAGCTCTGAACGGTCTTTCTGGCTGATCCAGAAGACTAGCGGGATGATGCCGCCGATCATCAGGGGCATTACACCGGCATGCGATAAAGCTGCTGCCAGGCGGTCTGCTTTGCGTTCATCGATATTCATACAGCATCCTTCTCTTCCTCAACGGCAATAGCACTGGAGAGATAGCGTTCCATCCAGTTACCTAATAATGGGTAGCGAAAATCTTTTCCCGTAAAACTTAGGATAGCGCCGATAATACCAACTAAAGTATACAAGCCCATGAAGCAGAATACTGCCATCATACCCAATAGCGGCGAGAGGGCAAAGAGTGGTGCGGCAGCATTGGGATCATTGGGGATGGTAAAGGCGAGAATTTGGATGCCCATGGCCGGAATCATGATGCCAATAACACAGACCATGTAAAGCAACATGGAAAACAATTGATAAGCCAACGCTTGAAAAGCCTGGAAACTGGCAAAGCGTGATTTTTCCCGCTCGGTGACCCAAACAACCACCGGGACAATGATCCCCCAACCAAACATGATCACCGCGAGGTGCGCTAGCCCCGCCATGACGCGTTCCTCAGAGGTATAAGTAGGCGTAGAATTTTCACTCATCGGATTTCCCTTCTTGTGCGAGTACCAGAGAGTTGAACTTCATTTCTAATCATATCAGATTTTGTGACGGGTAAAATAAAAATACCCCGCCAAACCGGCGGGGTATCGTGATTCTGTGTGGAAATTAGCGGCTTTCCACTTCGGGGTCGTAGGTTTCGATTTCGACCCATAGCGTGCCGCCGCCATCTACACCGAAGATCGTGCCTTCCTGGCGCAGCTTGAAGAAAACTTTATACTTGGCTTTCTCGCTGGGGGCAACGAAATCCACGGCGATTTCCAGGTATTCGTTGGGGGGAACGGAGCCTTCCTCAATCAGCGGAACAACGGAACCTGCCCCCATCAGTTCGGTTATGCTCTGGCCGTTCTTGGTGCTGTCCAGCCAGACCAGTTCCAATTGACCGGCTTTCCAGGTGCACGAGCCGGTGTTCTTGACGCGCCAGGTCTTGGTAAAGGGTTGTCCAAAGAAGTAGCGGGTGCCGTCTGGGACGGTTTCGGTCTCAAACGAAGCCGCGAAACAGGAGCCGCTGTTGTTCGATTGCTGGGGGGCGCTGGTTGCCGTCGGCTGGGCAGGCGCGGCGGTGGGATCGGTGGTCTCAGCCTCACCTTCGTCGGCTTCCCCGGTATCGGGGGTGAAGGTCGGTAGGGTGGGCTGGGTGGCCGTCGGTTCCGGCTGGGTTGGGGTGGCCGTGGGTGGCTCAGGGGTGTTGGTCGCCGGGGGGACCGCCTGGGCAGTTTGGGTGAGGGCCTGGTTGGCAAATTCGGCCGCCTGGGTTTGGATCATGTCGCCTTCCGAAACCGCTGGTTCGTTTCCATCACCGCCGCCGCAAGCCGCTAAAATCAGCGTGGCCAGGGACAGCAGCATCAGGATTTTTATACTTTTAGAAAACATGGTTCTCCTTCCTGTCGGCCATCCTGATGATTGGGGATGGCCTTAGCAAATATGCGTTTATTGAAAGTTAGATTTTTATTGCATATTTGTTGGTAACTGACTGTCTGGGGAAAAATGCTGTTCATGGCGATAAAAACCCTATCGGTTCAACATTTTTCACTGCCGGTAAACAGTCAGTTTCTTTGGGCTATTATGCCACAAATCCGGGAGGTATTATATCTGTAAGTGGGGATTCTGTCAGTGTGTGAGATTAAATTAGCATTAATGTATGCTGTAAGAAAATAAAAAACCCTGATGGTCTTGCGCTTGCTCGGCCGCAAGACCATCGGGGCCTAGATTCAGGAACTCGGTTTACTTTGCCAGTAAACTTTCGATCACCAGCCGCATTTCATTGGGCGTGATTGAGCCGCTGACGATGATGAACTCGCCATCACGGATGAAGGTGGCGTGGCTGTAGGTGTCTCCTTCACTCCAATCTTCGATCAGCACGGTTTCACCGGCAATCGTGAACAGCTCCTCGGGATACGGCTCGAAATCGATGTCGTAGAAGTAGTCATTGAGGTCGCTGTAATCGCTTTCACTGGCGACCACGCTGAGGATGTCGTAATCCCC
>JBNKDB010000444.1:0-7526 GCA_050288045.1 Anaerolineales bacterium
GTAGGGGATGGCGGTGTCTTTTACGAAGCTCGAGGCGCTGTCAGGAACCCGGTTGATGATCGTGCCTAAGAATTTTTCGCCCAGCCGTTCGGAGGCGGCGATGACATCATCGAAGAGTCGGACTTCATCTTTGTATTTGACAACCACCAATACATCACTACCGAATTCTGTAGCGACTACAGGTGTTGGCAGGCAAACACCGTAGCCTTCGCGCATGCTGCCGCCACCTTCTAACAACAAGACGTCGGCGCCTTGCTTGGCCTTTTCATAGGCGGCTTCGAGTTTTTCTGTGAAATTCATGCCTTCTTCGCCGCGTAAGTATGCACGCAGTACTTCATTGGTCAGCACGACGGGAGAAATTTCCCAAGGCTCGGCGTCCAATTTGAGTATCTGTTTGACAAAGGCGGCATCCTCGTCAGCTAAATTGCCTTCTACGCGCCAGGGTTGCATGCTGAGGGGTTTTAGATAACCAACTTTATACCCATCTGCCTGGAAGTGTTTGCCCAGGGCGAGACAGGTCGCTGTTTTTCCAGAGTGGCGTTCAACTGAGGTTACATATAAGGATTTCACGGTTTCTCCTATTCCTGGTCGTGTTTTCTGTCGAGGATCAGACGCATGTCAATGGCGATGCCGCCTTGACCTTCTTCGTAAACGATCAATGGGTTAATATCGAGTTCGGTAATTTCGGGGAAGTCCTGAACCAATTGTCCAATGCGTAAAAGCGTATCGATGATGACTTCTTTGTCGACCGGTGGGGCACCGCGCACACCATCTAAAAGGGCATGGGTACGGATCTCGGTGAGCATATTGGTGGCTGCTTTGCGGGAGAAAGGCGCAATGCGGAAAGTGACGTCTTTCAAGGTTTCGACGTAAATGCCACCCAGACCGAATGTGACCAGCGGCCCGAACTGTGGATCACGGTTCATGCCGATCAGGATTTCGAGACCCGAGGGGGCCATTTCCTGGACGAGACAACCCAGTACGCGCGCTTCTGGTAAGTAGCGGTTGGCCCGGTAGACCATCAGCTCGAAGGCATCGCGTACTTCCTGGGCGCTGCTCAAGCCAACGCGCACGCCACCCATGTCAGTTTTGTGCAAGATGTCCGGCGATGCAATCTTCAATACAATCGGATATCCAATTTCACTCGCAATACGTACGGCATCGTCGGGTGTGGCGGCAATTTCCGATCTGGGGATTTTCATACCGTAAGCATCCAATACGGCGCGGGCCTCGAAGTCACCGATCGAAAGCCGCCCTTCAGCGCGTACTTTATCGAAAAGTTCGGCTACGGCTTGTTTGTCGACTTCAAAATGTTCGTATTGTGGGGTTTCGCGCTTGCGGATGGTCTGGTACTCGGCCATCGCTTTGAGGGCGGCGGCAGCACGTTCGGGGAAGGGATAGTTGGGGATATTATTCTCAACCAGAATATCGATCCCGGATGAAACGCGGGCTTCGCCCATGAAGCACGTCAGGATTGGTTTGTCAGTTTCCTTGGCAATCTTGGTAATGGCATTGGCGGTTTCGTCGATCTCGGTCATGGCCTGTGGCGTGAGAATAACGATCAGCCCATCCACATTGGGGTCTTGAACGACTTGTTCGAGGGCATAGGCGTAGCGGCCAGCACGGGCATCACCGAGTACGTCGACCGGGTTAGCGGCACTGGCTGCGCTGGGGAGTTCGGCTTCCAAACAGTGCAGGGTGTCGACTTCGAAGCGCGAGAGTGACAGCCCGGCGTGTTCCAGCGCGTCGGTGGCGAGGATGCCGGGACCACCAGCGTTGGTGATGATGGCGATGCGTTTGCCCATCAGCGGTGGCTGGTAGCCAAAAGCCAGCGCCTGGTCGAAGAGCGCTTCCATCGAGTCGGCGCGGATCACACCGGCCTGGTAGAAGGCGGCTTCGTAGGCCTGCTCGGAACCGGCCAGTGAACCGGTATGCGAGGAAACTGCCCGAGCGCCCGAAGCGGTAACGCCGGACTTGATCGCCACGATGGGCTTGGACTTGGAAACTCTGCGGGCGGCCTCGATGAATTGCTGGCCGTTCGACAGTTCCTCGATGTACATGAGGATCACTTTGGTGTTATCGTCGGCTTCCCAGGCATCTAACAGGTCGATTTCGCTGACGTCGGCCTTGTTGCCCAGGCTGACGAATTTCGAGAGGCCAAGATGACCGGCTTGCGCCCAATCCAGGATGGCAGTACCGAGGGCGCCGGATTGTGAGGTAAAGGCCATTGGGCCGGCGGGAGGTGATCCTGCTGCGAAAGAGGCGTTTAGGGGAGTGAAGGTGTCGATCACGCCCAGGCAGTTCGGCCCGATAATGCGGATGCCGTATTCCTTGCCGATGGCGATCAATTCGCGTTCCCGTTCCAAACCCTCCATGCCTGATTCGCGGAACCCGGCTGTGATAATGATAACGGCGGGAATGCCTTTTTCTCCGCAGGTGCGCAGTGCATCGGGAACGTATTTGAAGGGAATAACAATGACGGCAAGATCGACCGGGTCAGGAATGTCGAGCACGGAGGAATAGACTTTGAGGTCCAGGATTTCCTCGGCTTTGGGGTTGATTGGATAGACCTTGCCTACTTTTGAAAAACCGCCATCGATTAAATTCTTGACGACGGCATATCCGAGCTTATTCGGGTCGGTTGAAGCGCCGATAACTGCAACCGATGCAGGCTCAAAAAATGCGTTTAACATAATGAATACTTACCTCACGATAATGATTGATAAGACCACACCCCGATCTCAGCCGGGTGTTTTAGCTCACTTCTCTGAAGTCGACGATCTCCTTCACCAGAGGTTCGATGGCCGCCTTAAGTTTACCAGGTTCAACGTTTTCGACGCGGAATGTGATTTCTCCAAACTCTTTGCGATCAGAGTCGAACGCGCCCGCCGCAATAATATTCCCACCGGTCTCGTATATGGCGTTAGAAATCTTTGCCAACTCGCCGCTGACGGCCGGAACGATTACGGTAAAGCGGATGCCTGGCTGACGCGCTCCCAGGAATTCAACGAAGACCTTG
The DNA here is from genome assembly GCA_050288045.1 of Anaerolineales bacterium. GTDB lineage: Bacteria > Chloroflexota > Anaerolineae > Anaerolineales > UBA11579 > JAFGRA01. The sequence continues at coordinate 3,020 of JBNKDB010000444.1, forward strand.
AAGAGATCGGTTTCCGTGATCATGCCAACCACTTTGCCGTCATCGATAACGGGGAGGGCACCGACGTAATTGTCGGCCATGATGCGGGCGGCTTCTTCGATGGGGGTATCGCCAGGCACCGTAATTACATCAGCCTCCATGATCTTCTGGACGGTGATCTTGCTGAGCATGTAAGTGAGTTCCCATACATCCAGACTGGTAGCCCCAGAAGGTGATGCCTGGAGGATATCGCGCTCGGAGACGATGCCGACGAGTTTCCCGGCTGCGTCCACTACCGGAAGCCGGCGGACGTTTTGCTCGCGCATTACGCTGAGAGCTTCCTGCATGGGAGTGTCGGGCATAGTGGTGACTGCCGGGCTGGACATACGTTCTCTCACTAACATAATTCGTGCTCCTTTTTCTTTTCTGCTTCTAAGGTTGATGATCGTTAATGTTTTCAAATATTAAATTTAGGGTTTCTTTGTAAACTCTCTGTTATTATAAAAGCAAATGGAGTAAAGCTCAATGAAGCTGGACTGGAAATACCAACCGCTCTACACTTGACAGTCCCGGATGGGGGATTTAGACTTCTGGAAAGCAGGCATGTGAAAGGAAAGGTAAGATGGCAAAACCTAAACGAAAATCCAATTCTAAAGCAAAGTCGAAAGCGAAATCAAACTCGCAAGCATGGATCGTCGCGGCGATCGTCGTACTGGTCGGTTTTGCTGGTTTCTGGTTCTTCCGTTCCACGCAGATCGTCCAGGACCAGACACTCCCGGCGGAAATTTCTGTAGACCAGGCATATCAGGAATATCAGGCCGGTGTATATTTCCTGGACGTGCGTACACCGGAAGAATGGAACGATCATCACGTTCCGGGCACGACGCTTATCCCGTTGGATGAATTACCGGCCCGGATCAGTGAAGTGCCCAGCGACCAGCAAGTCGTCGTGGTCTGCCGTTCGGGTAACCGTAGTATGCAGGCTCGAGATTTCTTGATCCAGGCTGGATATACTGAAGTTAGTAGCCTGAGTGGCGGGCTGAATGCCTGGGGACAGGCTGGCTACGAACTGGTTGAAGGCGAAGAGTAAAGCTTGAAAGGCTGTATTTGGCAGCGTTTACTTATTCTTAACTGAACTTTATCAATCGCAATATTGTTTTTTGTAAAAAAGGATACTATAATCCCATAAGTATTAAGCATCTCAACGTAGATCCATAACAGTTTTCGAGCTTATCGTAATTTGTATAAGCTCGTTTGCTTTTTAGGGCTTTTTGTTCGTTTTATACAGGAGAGGATGATATGTTGAAGAAATCTTATGCTAAAGATGGCAAGACCTGCCGGGTAACGTTCAAGTTGCCGGCCGACGTCAATGCCGAGAAAGCCAGTCTGGTTGGCGAGTTCAACGACTGGGATAAGGCGGCCAATCCAATGCGTAAACTCAAGAAGGGTGATTTTTCGCTGACGATGTCACTGGAACCTGGAAAGTATCGTTTCCGGTACTGGCTGGATGATGCGCGTTGGGAAAATGACTGGGAAGCGGATGCCTATCTGCCAAATGAGTTCGGTAGCGAAGACTCGATCATCGAAATTTAGAGCCTTTGTAGTTTAAGTGGGGAAATGTAAATCGAATATTATCGAGAGTGGAGTCGTATTCGGCTCCATTTTGTTTTAAGATGTGACAAATGTCACATACTTGACGGGACAAGTGTACCTGACTGGGGAATGTTTTCCTGACTATACTACAGTTGATTAACGTTTACTAAATTGGTAAAGGATTCAGGGGTAATGGTATGCTAAAGATCAACCGCAAAACTGATTACGCTGTCCGGGTCGTACTGGCATTGGCAAAACGCCCGGCAGGTGCTCGACTTTCTACCGATTCCGTTCAACAAGAAATGCTTATCCCGCGCTCGTATGTACCGCGCATCGTCGCGGAATTGGCCCGGCTGGGAATCATCGAGACCATCCCGGGGCCGAACGGCGGGTTGCAACTCGCCAGACAGGCGGCGGAAATCAACATGTTGGAGGTGATGGAAGGGATTGATGGGCCAATCATGCTTTCGGAATGCCTGTGTGGGGCAGAAGTTTGCCCGCTGGGTTCAGGCTGCCCGGTACGGGCACGCATTGGTGGGCTACAGGCGATGATGCGAAAAGAACTTGAGAATACAACATTTCAGGATTTGGCCGAGGATGCCAAACGTTTGCCTATACAAGGTTTGACTGCGGAGGGGCAATTCCTCGGTGTATAAGACTATTCTTTTGAGGAGATAAATCTATGGATACACTGCTTCTGGCGCGCTTGCAATTTGCCGCCACCTCGATCTATCACTTTTTCTTCGTACCGCTGACATTGGGGCTGTCCATCCTGGTTGCTGTGATGGAAACCATCTATGTGCGGACGGACAATCCGGTCTACAAACGCATGGCGAAATTCTGGGGAAAGCTTTTCCTGATCAATTTCGCGATGGGTGTGGTGACCGGTATCGTACAGGAATTCCAATTTGGGATGAACTGGTCGGAATATTCGCGCTATGTGGGCGATATTTTTGGCGCTCCATTGGCAATTGAAGCGCTGCTGGCCTTTTTCCTGGAATCGACCTTCCTGGGAATCTGGATCTTCGGTTGGGATCGGCTTTCGAAGGGCGTACACGCTGTTACGATCTGGCTGGTAGCAATTGGGGCGAACATTTCTGCTTTGTGGATCTTGATCGCCAACTCTTTCATGCAACAGCCGGTGGGCTTTGTGATCAATGAAGCGACCGGCCGAGCCGAAATGACCGATTTCTTTGCGGTACTATTCAATCCCAATATCTGGGTGCAGTATCCGCATGTGTTGTTTTCCGGCTTGACGACAGCAGCATTTTTCGTGCTGGGGATCAGCATGTATCATCTGCTGCGCAAGAATGAAAAAGATTTCTTCCAACGCTCGTTCCAGATTGCGGCGATCATTGGCGCTTTTGCGGTTTTTATGGTGATCGCCAACGGCCACACCCAAACCCAACACATGGTGGAAGTGCAGCCAATGAAGATCGCGGCTTCCGAAGCACTGTGGGAGAGCGCCGATCCAGCTTCCTTCTCGATTTTGACCATTGGCGATTTGAAGGGTAAAGAGATTTTCTCGCTTCGTATCCCGGCGGTGTTGAGTTTGCTAGCTTATAACCAATTGGACGGCGAGGTCAAGGGGCTGAATGAGCTTCAAGCCGAATTCTCGGCACAATATGGCGCCGGTAATTACATCCCGCCGCTGGCGTTGATGTACTGGTCCTTCCGTATCATGGTTGGCGCGGGGATGTTGATGCTGCTGTTGGCCGGTTATGCGATTTTCATGGTGATGGGCGAGACGTATGTGCGCCTGCCGCGGCTGATGAAATTCTACATCTGGGCGATTGCGTTGCCTTATCTTGCCAATACCACCGGCTGGATGATGGCTGAAGTGGGGCGTGCGCCTTGGGCCGTGTACGGCCTGCTCAAGTTGGAGGATGCGGTTTCTCCCAATGTGACCGGCGGCCAATTGCTGACCACGCTGATCGGTTACGTATTGATCTATGGCGTCTTGATGGTGGCCGACGTATACCTGTTGACCAAGTACGCGAAATTGGGGCCGGAAGATGCAGACGGTGGATCGGTCGAAGAGATCGAACCCGTCCTGGTTCCTGAAGGCTAATGGAGGAGGATAGGAAATGTCTCTCAATGTTATCTGGTTTATTCTGATTGCCGTCTTGTACACCGGGTTCTTTGTCCTGGAAGGTTTCGACTTTGGCGTAGGTATGCTGCTGCCGTTCATGGGAAAGAAGGATGAAGACCGCCGCATGATCATCAATACGATTGGCCCACACTGGGATTCGAATGAAGTCTGGCTGATCACAGCGGGTGGAGCGACGTTTGCGGCCTTCCCGCACTGGTATGCGACCATGTTCAGCGGGTTCTACCTGCCCTTGTTCTTGCTGTTGGTTGCCTTGATCTTGCGTGGCGTAGCTTTCGAGTTCCGCAGCAAGGATGATAATCCAACCTGGCGCAATTTCTGGGATTGGGCGATCTTTGGCGGGAGCCTGGTGGCGGCGCTGTTGCTGGGCGTGGCTTTCTCTAACCTGATCCGCGGTGTACCGATCAATGCCGAGATGGTCTACACGGGTGGTTTCTGGTACTTGCTCAACCCCTTCGCCTTGCTTGGTGGCGTTACGGCTGTAGTGACCTTCATTTTGGAGGGAGCCATCTTCCTCAGCCTGAAGACTTCTGGCGATGTGCTGGCTCGCACAAAGGCTTTCGCGAATAAGTTATGGATTATTACGTTGGTGCTGTACGTTATCTTCACGGTAGCTACATACCTGTCAACGGATATTCTGATGCGCTTTGGAATCAACCCAGGTATCGTGCCGATCATGGCAGGCGTGCTGTTCTTGCTTTCGGGGTTGTTCTTGCGCCGGGAGCAGGACGGTTGGGCTTTCACGATGATCGTACTGGCGATTGCCTTTACGCTGGCGACTTTCTTCTGGGCGATGTTCCCCCGTGTAATGGTTGCGACGGTTTC
>JBNKDB010000445.1:0-7656 GCA_050288045.1 Anaerolineales bacterium
CTATCTCGTTGTGTCCCAGATAGTGCATAGAAAAGGTATTGAACAGTTCCGTCGCAGCTTCGGTATCTGCCAACGATCCTGGGCGGACGCTAAAGCCTGCCTTGAGTTCCGGTAATTCGATTTTCGTTTCAGTAAGCATGTTGATCTCCCTTTTGTCCTATTCGGTTTTTTCGATTTCAATGCCGGAGCGGATTTCTTTTTCGAGCATGTCGCTCTGGCGATGGATTTCCATCCCGGCACGTTGGTACAGGTGCAATGCGCCGGTCAGGTTGCTGGCATCCAGGTGCAGGGCCACACGGCGTTTGCCGCGACGGTAATGCTTGCTGAAAGAATGCTGCAGCAGCGCCAGCCCCAGACCCTGTTTGCGCCACGGGCGGCGCACGCCCAGGGTCATCACGTAGCCTTCGTCATTACCGTCGAAAGCGGAGCGTGTGTTGAGTGCCATCCCGGCGATCTCATCACCGGCGTAGGCCACGAACCATAGACTGGGATCGAAGTTTTCGTGCTCGGTGTAGTGCTGGAAGTTCGCCAACCCTTCTTCGAAAGGCGTTTCCACATGACCAAAATGGTCACGGAAAATTTCGCGTTCAGCGCGGTAGAGCGCTTCGATGTCACGTTCGACCACGAAGGGGCGCAGTCCGATGTGTTCCGGCCATTGTGGGGTGGGAGGTGGGGCCGCCATCTCGATGCGCATCCGCAGGTTGTGGCGGATCACCGTCCAGCCCAGTTCTTCCAGTAAGGCTTTGGCCGGTGCGAACTCCTTGTAGAGCAGGGCACGCATCGAGACGCGCGCCTCGGGGGGAACTTCAGCGAACACAGCCCGGCAGCGCGTTTCGGCCCAGGCGTTCAGATAGGTGCCGATGCCCTGGTTTTCGTGGTCGGGATGCGTGCGTGCCCACACGAAAGGGTGCACCGCCGGGGGCACATTGGCCCACACGGAAACATGCCCGACGATAGTCCCATCAGAAGTCAGCACTACGCGTGCATCACGTTCGGGTTCGAAGCCCGGTGTTTGTGCATAACTGCGTTCTTCGGCTGCATTGGTCTCTTCCGTGCCCAGGTATTTGCGGGCGCAGGCGTTGATCAATTCAGCGATTCCGGCGCTGTCTTCCAGCGTAGCCGGGCGTGTAGTATAAGTTGTTTTCAGTTGTGGTATGTTTGCCAGGACAGCCATGGCAGACTCCTTTTGTGTCGATCTTACTCCAGTGGTTTCTGGTAGACCGTATGGCGCTTCTCAACGGTGTAACCCACACCGGTATACAAATTCAGGGCGCCATTGGGGTTTTCCGTATCCACACTCAGGGCGGTTTCTTCGAAACCCATGTCCTTGAACATCTGGATACTTTCCACCAGCAGGGCGCGTGCCAGGCCGCGCCGCCGCCAGGGACGCCGCACCGAGATGTTCTCGGTGTAGCCGCGCTTGCGTCCGAGAGCCTTGTTCTCTTCTGGAGCTACGTAGTTGAGCACCATTCCGGCAACTTCGTCGCCATCCCAGGCCACTTTCCACAGCGAGATATCGAAGTCTGGGTGGTTCAGCCAGGCTTGGCGATCTTTTGCGGTGATGGGAGAGAAGCCCCAGTGGTCGCGGAAAGCTTCATCAGTGGCGTCGAAGATGGTATCCACCTGTTCCATTTTGGCAGGACGAACTTCCAGCCCCGGTGGTAGAGGGGCATCTGGCAAAGGCGCGTCGATTGGACGGCCCATATCAAAGCCATAGCGCACCGGCTCGTAACCGGCATTTTCCACGAGGTGGGCGATGTGCGGCTCGATCTCTGGAAACGCGCCGCTCCGAAAAACCTTCGGGGCCTCGGCCGGATGGGCCTTGGCAATTTCCCGGGCGTGGGCTTCGTTGTAGGCCAGCACGGCGCTGCCGATGCCCTTGCGCCGCCAGGCAGGCAGCAGGGAACCGAAAATGTTGTACACGTAAGTGCCATCAAGCTCGCGCCGCCAGTTCGTCTGGCTGAAGCCAACCAGTTCGTCGTTGACTTCGATGAAGACGATATCCTGGTATGGATCGCAGTTGACCAGATGCGCGTACTCGTTGTCCGTCTCTTCCACGGTTTGCACCCAATCCAGGCCGTCGTGCTGCCAACAGGCGTTCTGTACGGAAGCGATCAAATGGTGGTCTGCTTTGCCACGATAGCGCCGGAAGGTCAACCCAGGGATGTTAGGGGCGTCGGCGATTTCAATCGTATCTGTTTGGATCTCGGTAGCCATGACTTACTCCAGTGTCTTCTGATAGGTGGCGTATCGGTTACTGGTCTGGTAGCCAAAACTTTCGTACAGACCCAATGCACCACTTGGGTTTTCAGTATCTACACCCAAGGCGGTTTCTTCGTAGCCCATTTCCTGGAACATGCGGATGCTTTCGGCGATCAGTGCTGATGCCAGACCGCGCTTGCGCCACAGGCGGCGCACGCAGATGTCTTCTGTGTAGCCGCGCTTGCGGTCGAATTTGCGATTTTCGTCCTCATCTATGTAGTTGAGCACCATCCCGGCAACCTCATCACCATCCCAGGCGACCTTCCAAAATTCGGGCTTGGTGATCGGGTGCTCGAGAAAGCGCTGCTTGTCTTCGTCCGTGACCTCGCTGTGTCCCCAGTGATCGCGGAAGGCTTCGACGTTGGCGTAGAAAACGGCGTCGACGTCTTCGGGCTGCACCGGGCGGATTTCCAGGCCTTCCGGCATGGGCGCTTCACGCAGCGGGGCGTCAATGGGACGTTCCATGCTGAAGAAGTAGCGTTCTGGTTCGAAATCGCGTGCTTCCAGCAATTGCTGGGTGTAGATGTAGCGGTCATCGAACCCGCAGCGGAAAATTTTGGGAGCATCTTCCGGATGTTCGCTGGCGATCTGGCGGGCACGTTCCTCGCAGAAATCTTGCAGTGCAGTACCGATGCCGCGATGGTACCATTCGGGGTGTACGAAAGCCCGCAACCGGTAGACATACAAGCCGTCGGACTGTTTGCGCCAGTTCACAAAGCTGTAGGCCGCTACCTGGCCGTCGATCTCGGTGAAGAGCATGTCGCGTTCGATGTCGAAGCGCGGCATGTTTTGCATGTCAATGGTCATTTCTTCTACATTGGTAGCCCAATCCAGGCCATCGGCGATGCGGCGGGCTTCCAGGATTTGGACCATATGCTCGAAATCGGATTCGTCACGGAAAGGCCGGAAACTGATCCCAGGGAGGTCTGGGGCGTTTTCTAATTCGATCCGTTCGTTGGTATTTGTTTGGGTATTCACGATAAACTCCGTAAAAATTGTTTGGGAGAAGGGCAGGGTGAGCCTGCCCCTCTCAGCGGTTAATGTTCACAGACCAGGTCTTCCGGCAGAGGTGCCGGTATGGGATAAACCGGTTCGGTCATGCGCCGGGTAGCCTCGTCCACGTCGGGATAATCCTGGCGGGCAGCGGCTTTCACCTGTTGGCAAAAGGCTTCTTCCAGGCGGCTTTCCTGGTGCTTCAGGGCGACGATGTATTCCGTCCAGATCACCTTTTCGGCGTTTTCTGCTTCGGTTTCGACCACGTTGTTCTGGTCATGATGCTGTCTGTTCTTTTCATTCAACTGCGCTACCGAAGCAGCGATCTCGTTTTGCACGTCCCGCAGCAGGTTGGCGCGTGCCTGGGCGACCAGACGGTCGGTGTCGGCGCGTTTTTGCAGCCAATCCTGGCGGGCTTGCATCCGGTCGTAGAGCGGATCTGCACTGTGGCCTGTGCCGTTCGATGCTGTTTGTGTAGATACCGTGTGCGTCGTTGGCCGGACGAGGGCGCTGCGCGTCACCAGTTCATTGACGTGATTGAGTGCTTTTCGTAGCGTGTTGGTCATGTTTTTCAATAAGTAGTACATGAGAAGTCTCCTCGGTAGGGACAGGTTTAGAAACCTGTCCCTACAAAATCCTGCTTTTAACCTGGGAGAGCTTCTCCCAGGCTTCAGCCGTTACGGGCCAACTTTCCGGCACGCTTGGCGTACTTTTCAGCCTGGTCGAATATCCACAGGCCTGCGGGAATGGCGATGGTACCCATGATGAGTACCGGCCAGATATACTGCCATAGTTCGGCGAGGGTGGCACCTTCGAGCAGCGCCCGGCGCGAGCCGGTCAGCACGTAGGTGGCCGGACTGAATGCCGAGAACTTTTGCAGCCAGTTGGGCAGTACGTCCACCGGGTAGTACACACCGGATACCAGCAGCAGTACGGCGATGACGATGTGTGTCATCTGGGCACCGCGCTCCGGGAAGAGCAGCGGCAGCACCGAAGCCATTACGCTGATACCGATGAACGACAGGCAGCCGGAGATCAAGATCATCGTGCCGCCGAACAGGTTAGCCTTGCTCAGGTCCAGGTCGAAGATCAGGGTGGTGGCAGCCAGGATCACACCAGTGAAAAACAGGCTGTAAACCACGGCGAACAGCGTCTGCCCGAACATATGCACGATGCGGCGGATGGGGGCCATCAGCGTGTACTCGATCGTGCCTTCCCAGCGCTCGATGCTGACGACCTCGGTGATCCAGTAAAAGATCGACGAGAGGTAACGCCACACCAGCGTACCGATCAGCAGGTAGAGCACCAGGTAACGGCCATCGACGTTGGCGTCTGCTCCGGCCAGGCTTTCCATACCCAAACCAATAAAGCTCACTGCCAGACAGTCGGCGATGGAGTACACCAGCCAGACCACTTCCCAGGTCCAGTAGCGCTTCACCAGGTTGGCGTTGCGCTCGACAAAAGCGTAGCTTGCTTGTAAGTTTTTAGCGATAACGGACATTGTTCATTCTCCTGAAAAGAAACGCTTGCGTTTCTCTCTTACTCGTGTTCTTCTTTCAGTTTGCGCCCGGTCAATTCCATGAAGACATCCTCCAGCGAGGGGGCGTGCCCATTGGTTTGCGGCACCAGTTTCTTCAGTTCTGTGGGCGTGTCCATGGCGACCACCTGGCCTTTGTCCATGATGGCAACCCGGTTGCACAGGTTGTCGGCTTCTTGCATGTCGTGGGTGGTCAGCAAGATGGTCGTGCCGTCTTCTTCGTTCATCTCCCGAATCACGGCCTGCACCTCACGCTTCGAGCGGGGATCGAGGCCGGTGGTCGGCTCGTCGAGCAGCAGGATCTGCGGCCGGGTGAGCAAGGCACGGGCGATGGCAACTTTCTGCTGCATACCGCGTGACATTTCTTCCATCGGACTGAAGATCGAGCGTTTTTCCAGGCCCAGGCGGATGAGGATTTCCTCGATCTTCTTCTGGGTCGACTTGCCGCCGATGCCGTACAGGCGAGCGCCGTACATCAGGTTTTCCATCGGGGAGAGCTTCTTGAAGAAACTGGCTTCCACCGAGACCCGGTTGATGACTTCCTGCACCTGCATGGGGTTCTTGACCACGTCGTGACCGAGGATGGTCAGTTCGCCTGTGTCGGGCAGCAGCAGCGTCGCCAGGATGCGGATCAGTGTAGACTTGCCGGAACCGTTCGGCCCAAGCACGCCGAAGATCTCACCGGCCTTGATGTCGAAGGATACATTATCAACGGCCGTAACGGTTTTCTTTTTGGGCGTCCCGTTCTTGGCACCATTGCCATTTTGGGCACCATTCCCGTTTTCAGCGCCGTTCTTGGGTTTGTTGTTGAAGTTGGTCAGCAGATTCTTCCACCAGGCGGATTCGGATGGTTTACCAAACTGCTTGTTGACCTGATCGACGATGATGGCGATATTCTTTTTGGACGATTTCTGTTGGTCCATTTCTAATCTCCTATAATCCTCTTGAGAACGTTTTCGGCGTTCTCCGTTCCAATAAATCCGTGCCTGGGAAAACCGACTTTCCTTTACACACAAAACGGCCACGGTGCTTGCGAAACCCGTGGCCGAAGGAGAACTTGCTTTGGTTGGCGTATAAAAAAAGCCACGGGCTTGGTAGAGCGCCCGTGGCCGAGATTACTGTGTTTAGACTGACAGTTTCAGGCAGTAGACGCACTACGACAAGGAACAGCTACATCGCCGCCGATACTTACTTGGCAGATGGTGCTGCGGAAAAGTTTCTTATAAAACGTATTCACAGTGCGTCTCCTTTCTAAGATTTTTATTAACGCGGGTGCCAGTCTAACACGCCCAGCGGGGTCTGTCAAGGAATTTAGAGAAGTTTGTCCGAATTGATAACCGGGAGTTAACGTTGCGCCATCCCAGCACCTACCTTCCTGGGCTAAAGTTAGCCCGTTTTCCAGGCTCGCAATCCTAGAAAGAGTGGAATCTCCTCGTCGGCGCGGCGCTTGGCTTTACGGTACTCGCCTTTATGCTGCTTCAAGTCCGAGGGAATTTCACAGACGCGGTCGAGCAGCAAGCCGCATTCGCCGAGGGCGTTGATGTAAGCCTGCAAGGGACGGTGAAAGCTGCGGCTGACGCCCTTTTGCCCGTCTTGGGTGTAAGCTTTGAGCGGAACCTGCAAGGGTGTCAGGTAGCGATCCACGCGCCGGAATTGCAATTTGCGATTGCCGTCCCAGCCCCAACCGCTCTGGCGCGGGATGCGAAAGCAGGGATGCGTCATCAAGATCACCAACCGCCCGCCCGGATTCAACACCCAGGCGGTGGCGCGCAAGGCGGCATCCAAGGGTTGCATGTCCTGGATGCTAAGCAGGAAGACCACGGCGTCGAAGCTCTCCTTTTCGATTTGAGGGAGTTGGTCCAGGGCACGCGCGTCACCGACCAGGAAGCGGCCTTGCTTGCCGTGGCGCTTGCGGGCAAGGTGAATCAGACTGCGACTGAGATCGATGCCGGTATAGTCTGCCCCGGCCTGGTGGATGGGCGCGGCCAGCACACCTTGCCCACAGCCCAGGTCGAGGATGCGTTCGCCGGATTGGGCTGCCAGTAGTTCCAGCACAGCAGGGATTGCCAACTGGCGGTGATGGCGGCTGCCGTCTTGCCCCATCCAGCCGTCATACCATTGGGAGAGTGGCTCCCAGCTTGTTCTTTGATTCGATTTTCGATACGATTTGGGTTTCATCGGACCACCTTTCTGATTGTCCAACATATTTCAGGCAAGGTGGTGTGGTTTGGCTTAAGAAACAAAAAAGCCACGGCGCTGGAATGCGCTGTGGCTTACCTGGAAAAGATATAGTATGAACTTACCGGGAACCCAACATCCGCGACCAACGCGAGCCGACACCACCGGGTAGGGTGCGCTCTCGAAACATGCGGATGTTGTTTGTAATACCCATTTTTTGGATTTACTCCTCGTAAGTTCCTGCCTACTGTAGCATATTTGATCGGCAGCGTCAAGCATGCATTGAACACGAATGCCACGAATTTAACGAATTACACGAATTTCATAGCTTTATTCATGGCATTCGCAGCATGCTGTGCTCCTCAGCGTCCAGAAAATACAATGAAGGCTGGGAAGCTATTTGGGGTGTAGGGGAGGGTTTGAAACCCTCCCCTACTTAGCGTTTAGCGCTTCTGGGTAGCAAATAATTGGCCAATGATGAGAAATATCTGGTTTTATCTTTTTGGGGTTATTGTCTAAATTTTTAGGGTGTTCCTTCGTACAGTAAGGTATTTGGGAAAAAGGAGAACCATCCAAACCAGTAGGCCAGGTGTCCGTTGATGCGTTCGGCAAGCGCTCCATCCGGCCCAATTAGCGCCTCTTCGGTGACCTGCCAGGGCTGTCCACCCGAATCCAATACCGTGTCT
>JBNKDB010000446.1:0-6825 GCA_050288045.1 Anaerolineales bacterium
CAGTAATTTCGTTTTCATACCACCACCTCTAAGTTGTTAATCACCCATCAATCAAGCCATCCGGTTGCGGGGATCGATATGGCTCTTCACCAACTCCCAGCGCCCATCATCCCGAATATACAGCAATTCATGTACGCTGTCATCTGGCGCAACCATCACCAGGATGTGCTCGCCGTCCGCTTCCTTCCAACGCCGCCCCACGGATATGATCGGGAAACTGATTCCGTCGCGCTCGAACTCCGTTGGAATCGCTTTGCCGCGGCGGTCGAAACGCGCAGTAACTTCAATCGGCTGGCCCAAGTTGACCCTCCAGATATTCCAACACGAACTGGATCGCCGCCGTCGCGGCCTGCTGCTTGACTTCGATGCGGTTCCCATCAAAGTGATGCCGGCGCGTCCAGACTCCATCCGGCGTCTCCAACCCAAACCACACCGTACCAACCGGTTTTTCCGGCGTACCGCCCGTCGGCCCGGCAATCCCGCTGATCGATACCGCCACATCTGCCTTGAGCGCCTTGCGCGCCCCAGCCGCCATTTCTCGCACCGTCTCGGCGCTGACCGCCCCATGGGTATTCAACGTCTCCCAACTGACACCCAAGAGGTCGACCTTAGCCTGGTAAGCGTACGCCACCACCGCCCCCAAGTAATAATCCGAAGAGCCGGAAACGTTGGTGATGCGGTCCCCCACCAGACCGCCGGTGCATGACTCAGCCGTAGCCAGCGTCAGGCCGCGTGGCTTGAGTTTTTCACCCAAAAGGATTTCGATTACGGTATCCATGCCCAAATTATATCAAGCGTTAAACGTTATGAATGAAGAATTAGGAATTACGAGCTATGACTCACGACTTACGTTTTACAATATGCGTAATCCGAAAATCGTCTGGCGCTTCCCGCCCATGCCTCCTCCCACAATTCGCGGTTCTCGCCCACGTTTCACGGCTCTCGTTTCTCGAATTTCGGTTTTCATCCCTTCGCACTCATGTTAAAATGCAACATCATGGAAATCTCCGCCGAACTTAAGGCCACCCTCGATACCCTTCCCAAAAAACCGGGCTGTTATATCATGAAGAACGCCGACGGCAAGGTCATTTACGTCGGCAAGGCCGTCAACCTGCGCAGCCGGGTGCGTTCCTATTTCCATGCCAGCGCCCAGGAAGACCACAAGACGCGCGAACTCGTCAAGCGCATTGTCGACATCGAATGGATCGTAGTGGGTTCCGAACTCGAAGCTCTGATCCTAGAGATGACCCTGATCAAGAAGCACCGCCCGCGCTACAACGTGCGCCTCAAGGACGACAAGCGCTACCCCTACATCAAGGTGCACTGGGCCGAACCTTTCCCCAAAGTGACCGTCACCCGCCAGATGCAGAAAGACGGCTCGCGTTACTTCGGGCCGTACACCAGCGTGTGGGCCGTACACAAAACGCTGGACGTACTGCGCCGCATTTTCCCCTACCTGACCTGCGACCGTACCATCACCGGCCAGGATGAGCGCGCCTGCCTGTATTACGACATCAAGCTGTGCAACGCCCCCTGCATCGGCATGGTCAATCAGGAGGAATACCGCCAGATGATCGCTGAACTGTGCGATTTCCTCAACGGGCGCACCGATCCCATCGTCTCGCGCTTGCAGATCGATATGGAAAAAGCATCCGAAGAACTGCGCTTCGAGAAAGCCGCCGTGATCCGCGACCAACTCGAGGCCATCGAAAACGTGGTCGAGAAACAGAAAGTCGTCTCCCCCACCTACCAGGACTCGGACGTGATCGCCATGGCGCGCTCCGACCGCGAAGCCTGCGTACAGGTCTTCTTCATCCGCGGCGGCAAACTGATCGGGCGTGAATACTTCCTGATGGAAGGCACCCAGGACAATCCCGACGCCGAAGTGCTCGAAGAGTTCATCAAGCAGTTCTACGACCAGGCCGCCAACGTCCCCAAGCAGGTCTTGCTGCCCCACGAAATCGAAGAAGCCCACATTATCAAGCAATGGCTCAGCCAGCGCCGCGAGGGTTCTAAGGTCGAGATCAAGATTCCGCGCCGCGGCCAGAAGAAAGAACTCGTCCAGATGGCGGCCGAAAACGCCGCCTCCACCCTACAAACCTTGCAGGCCAAATGGGAAGCCGACAAACACAAGCAAACCGAATCGCTGGCCGAACTGCAAGAAGCCCTGGACTTACCCGCTTCCCCCATGCGCATCGAATGCTACGATATTTCCAACACTCAGGGTACCGCCATTGTCGGCAGCATGGTGGTCTTCGAGCGCGGCGTGCCCAACAAGAGCCACTACCGGCGCTTCAACGTGCGCACCGTGATCGGCCACGGCGATGATTACGCCAGCATGGAAGAAGTGCTCACCCGCCGCTTCCGCCAATGGCAGGGCGTCCAGGAAACCGCCGACGGCCCCGGCAAGAAACCCGACCCCTCCTTTGCCCGTCTGCCCGATTTGCTGATCGTCGATGGCGGCAAGGGCCAGCTCAGCCGCGCCGTGCAGGTACTGGAACAATTCGGTCTCTTGGGAAAAGTGCCCGTAGCCGGGTTAGCCAAGCAGAACGAAACCATCTTCATGCACGGCAAAACCCGCAGCATCTTGCTGCCCCGCAATTCCGAAGCGCTCTTCCTGGTGCAGCGCATCCGCGACGAAGCCCACCGCTTCGCCATCACCGCCCACCGCAAACGCCGCGCCAAGCAAGGCATGGCCTCGCGCCTGGACGCCATCCCCGGCATCGGCCCCGCCCGCCGCAAAGCCCTGCTAACCACCTTCGGCTCGATCGACAAGATCGAAGCAGCTTCCGTGGAAGAACTCGCTCAGGTGCCCGGCATCACCCCCGACCTGGCGCACATGATCAAATCGCATTTGGAATAGTAGTGTTTAGTTTGTTACAGTGGGATTCTAAGTGTAACGCTTCAGTTGGCAACCGAAAAAGAATAGTTTCCCTTTTATTCACGCAATAACGAGATTATCGTTTTCCCTACCGGCATTAGTATAAGTCCCAGACTGCCATAGCAAACAAAGTTCAGAATTATTCCAGACCCAAGAAGAGTTGGATTATCTAAGGCTCCTGGCTGTTGGCGGATATCTTCTGGTCTACGAGGATTTACATCTCTCCCCCTACCATATCTGGCATAGAAAGGTCCTGACTCTACCATCGGAAATGGGAATCCCCATAGTGCCATTCCGGCTTCCTCGGATCCTTCAACTCCCCGCATCTCAACAAGGTATAGAGAACATACCATAATGACAACAATCACACCTACGAAAATGATGGCAGTTTTGATTTTCTTAGCCGTAAACATATTTTTCATAACTTGTCTTTCTAAACTTCGAACAAAGATTACCCAGACATCTTTTATAAATGGAAGTACAAGGTAAGCCTCATTTAGGGTTAGATCGAGTACCCTTATCTTTGCTCGATGATGACAAAATACCATATCCCGTCTCTAATTCCATAAAACCAGGCCTGTGCATTGTTTCCATGAGGGTTGGTCAATGTTCCTAGTGCACAGCATCCATAATGCGGCACATAGTCATAGGATATTGGTAACGTCTGGCCATCATACGAAACAAACGTTTCTCCACCTTTTACGTAAAAATAATACGGTTTACCAAGCAGTAATCGCCAATCAAACATATCTTCATAGCCCAGCTCATGATTTAAGATTACCCCGTCTTCCACCAGATAGCCGCTGTCTTCTAAAATCCAATGTCCATCATAGCCACACAATTTTCTAGCCCCCATCATTGTCCACACTTTAAATTCCGGGCTGGAAAAAACAATTTCATCGTTCCGCTTTACGATCAGTTTTCCATTTTCACTATACGCTTCATATCGATTCCCGTCTAATTCAATGCTTGCAGTATCATCTGTAAATGCCCAATCGCAATATTGCTGCGCTTCTACTGCTGAAGACCCTATGTAATCATAGTCTGAAAAGTGTATCCCTCGCACACTCAAACCATCTTGAGCTTTTCCAGCATATATTTCTTGAATGCTTAGCTCTGACAATTTTGTCTCAGGCATTGGCTGAACATCATCTCCAACACCATATTCATAGAATTCACTATCGTCATGCCAGACGAACCTATTTGCTATCGTCAAGAAATCTATTGGGTATGTTTCAGGTGATTTCAATTCCATAATCATATAATTTACCCCATCATGACTCAGTTCAAATGGAATTATAGAAATTAGTTTCTGTGGTATTCCCATTGCTACGCAACCACCACGCCCATTGAAACCTAATCGAATTATTCGGACATCTTCAAAGTAATCCTTCCCAGCAAAATTTCGAAAAAGATAATCCCCACACACAAACATAACTCGATAAGAATGATAATCTGAAAGCTCATAAAGCCTTAATTCGCCATCAGCGCCTTTGAATTCTCGGAAACCGGTCCGCACCCAATTTGATGGATATTTTATGGTGAGATGAAATCCCGGATCATAATATTCGTTAAAAGCTTCAACTGTCTGCACATACGCCGTATTCGTTAAATCAAATGCAGGGGTCGGCGTACGGGCCTTTTGCGTAGCAATGGGCAAAGTTGGCATCGGCGTCTGTGAATTTGGGGCATTCTCAATAATGGGTTCAATAGTATATGATGCTGTCGGTAATGGAACAATTGTCCCCGAAGGTATTCTTGTAGCCTGAGTCGTGGAAGTTACCCCACCGTCGTAATCAGGCGATGTGCAAGCCGAACCAATAAACAGGAACAAAATCAAGGAATAACTTCTCATTCGCCGTCTAATGCTCATTGTTCAAATCCCATCTTTGGAAATATTGACCTGACGAGGTAATAAACCCAAAATATCCCTGCATAAGATTACCCAAACAACATTATACGGAGAACCAGAGTATATTTATATTAGCGTTCGCTTAATTCCCCATACGCCCGGTAAATCACCACATAATTCTGCCCCTGCACCTTAGCGCGGTACAGGGCATCACCGCCAACCTGGAGCATATGATCGAATCCCATTTGGAATAGAATCCCCCACTAATACATAGTAGACCAGTTTCGACCGACCTGCTATTTTATCAACGTTCCCTCAACACTTATGAATCTCGAATTACGTTTCTCGTGACTTGCCTTTGCTTAGGAAGGTATGAAACCCAGCGTGTATACTTTGTTGGGCGGCATTTCATACGCAAAGTGTAATTCCCCAGTCTTCATGTCCTCTACGGCATTGCCAGCGAATACCCAGCCAATCTACAATCCAATAATTATTTACTTTGGACATCTCAACTCTATACTGATAGGCAAATATTGAGTCGTCACCTATATTCCAATCAGTTACCATTACGACAACAACGTCCTGATTTGGTTGATAGCGCTCTATTTCTTCGGGAACAGAATAGTCGGGATTAGGATAACCAGAAATTCTCAAAGCTATCTGTTCAGGGTATTCTATCCAATCAAGTTGCTTCGAAACTGCCAGGTCAAAATCATCTTTGAAAGGAAGCATCCAAACATTCGCTCCCATTCCTTGATCTATATCCATTTCTTTGAAATCGTCTCTGGTTGATTGATGATAATCAGCCGAAGGCGTGAGAGTAAATACACCATCATAACTAACCCAAAAAGGAGTTTCAAGCATGTATGCATAAGCAATAGTTGGGGTAGGTGTTTCAGTAAGCGTCTCTGTTGGCTTATGGGTTATCAGAGGTGTTGATGTTTCAATTGGCATCTTTGTTGGTTTAGAGATAATCTGTGGTGTTGATGTCTCAACAATTGAATCAATCAAATCATCTTCTGCTGGGATAGTAGAACACGCACCCAAAATAATTATTGCAAGAGTTGAAAAAAAGAATTTATATCTCATAGACTTTTTAATGGAGCCCACCAGGGTAAAACCAAAATATTCCTACACAAAGATCACTCAACAAAATTATACAGAAAAACAGAACTGGCTTATATTAACGTTCGCTTATTTCCCCATACACCCGGTAAATCACCACATAATTCTTCCCCTGCACCTTAGCGCAGTACAGGGTATCACCGCCAACCTGGCGCATATGATCGAATCCCATTTGGAATTAAGAAGCTGCCAAGCCACCCATTCAAACATCAGCTACTTTGTGTCCTCTAACTTGAGTGTTTGAATATAGGTTTCTACCTCAGCTTGATAATCGTCGAAATTCATAATGTCGCCATTTTCTGCACCTGGTGATATAAAAATAAACGGCTTGTTTTCTGGGTAACATACATCCCCATTTCGATACAGCTTGGCATCCTGAAGATCGACTGGCATACCACGACGGCATCCAAGACGTTCAATCAAATTAGTAAAAACCAGTATGCCACCTTTGGTTTCGGCAACCACGCGGATTTCTTCGATTATTCCATTCCCAAATGCCAGTAAGAGAAAGTGATAGGTGTGCGGGTCAGACAGATTTATCACGTCCCAATCTTCATACTGGGAATCATCGTTAATGACTTCAACTCTGACTTTTAAATTCAGTGGCATCGCGGATTATCACACCCAACCAATCACTACAAATGGATTTACCTTGGTTATATCATGGATGTCCAAAAACTCTCGGCACTGTCCCCATCAAGCTCACGATAAAGGCCGGGATACAAAAGAGACCGCCAAGCGCAAGCAGTGTGCCCAACACTACGGTGACGATTGTTTGCCACAATTTTAGCCTGGTAATCGTTTTTACCGCAATAATCAACAATACAAGGCCATAAAGCAAAATTCCCCAACTCAAATATTCTCCAATTGTGGGTATGATTGTCACAAGTAAACCAAGAATCCAAACCGGCACAAAAATGCTCACCATAATATAAAGCAACTCATCGTAATAATTTTTCTTTCGATG
>JBNKDB010000447.1:0-3208 GCA_050288045.1 Anaerolineales bacterium
AGCGGTGGGCAATGTTACAATTATCAACGTGGAACTCAAGAATTATGCTTCCTTGTGGGATGATCTACCCAACAAAGTGGTCGAGCTGGTGCGGTCGCACGACCTCACCGACCGGGTGTTCTTTTCTTCATTTAACCCGATCGCGTTGATCAAGGCCCAGCGTGTCGCCCCGGAAATTCCTGCCGGGTTGCTGGCAATGCCCGGCCGCTCGGGTGCTTGGGCGCGCTCCTTTCTGGGAAGGGTGATCCCGCACCAGGCCCTGCATCCTGAATTTAGTGACGTGACTCCGCAGATGATCGCCAGGGCGCACCGTTCTGGACGGTTGGTGAATACCTACACCGTCGACGAGGCGGAAGATATGCGCCGCCTGTTTGAATGGGGTATCGACAGCATCATCACCGATGACCCGCGCCTGGGTGTACAGGTACGCGCGGAGGTTGTCGGTTGAAAAATCACCACCGCCTTCGCCATTGGCTTTTACTGCTGGTGTTCTGCATGCAATTTGGATTGCCTGCCAGCAGTCTGGCCGCGCCTGCTGCACAAGGGTTGACTCCGGAAGAACGTGCCCAGACCATGCTCGACAGCCTGACCCCGGAGGAACGCGTCGGCCAGTTGTTTTTAGTCACTTTTGACGGCACCAATGTCTCCGAGGAAACCGATCTTTACGACCTGATCATCAACGGCCATATTGGCGGAGTGGTCTTGCAGGCCGAGAATAACAACTTCGTCGCCGCCCCGGATACCGTCTCGGCCGCATTGAACTTGAACCAGGAATTGCAGAATATCGAATGGCGCAGCAGTTGGGAAGCACAGACCATTCCCAATACTAACCAGTCGTTCAACCCGGCTTTCATACCTTTGCTGATCGGTATCTCCCAAGAGGGTGGCGGTTACCCTTACGACCAAATTCTCAATGGCCTGACCAAACTGCCCAACGCCATGACCTTGGGCGCTACCTGGGATCCCAACCTGTCGCAGCGCGCCGGGGAGATTTTAGGGCGCGAGCTTTCCTTGCTTGGCTTCAATATGTTGTTTGGCCCGTCGATGGACGTGCTCGAAAATCCGCAGTCCGAAAACCTGGGTGACGTCGGCGTGAGCAGCTTTGGCGGCGACCCCTATTGGGTCGGGCGCATGGGCAGCGCCTTTGTCAGTGGGCTGCATACCGGCAGTAATGATGAACTGCTGGTGATTGCCAAGCATTTCCCCGGTCAGGGTGGTTCTAACCGGCCTTTCGACCAGGAAATTCCCACCGTAAATAAATCGTTGGAGCAGCTTACGCGGATCGAGCTGCCACCCTTCTATGCCGTGACCGGCAATGCATCTTCCCCCGAAGCGACTGTGGATGGGTTGCTGCTGACCCATATCCGCTACCAGGGTTTCCAGGGCAACATTCGCGCCACTACCCGCCCGGTCAGCTTCGACCCGCAGGCGTTTGGCGAACTGATGGCGCTGGAACCGCTCGCCAACTGGCGTACAACAGGCGGCTTGATCGTCTCCGACGACCTTGGCAGCCGGGCCGTGCGGCGTTTCTACGATGCCTCCGAAGAGACCTTCAACGCGGTCGCCGTAGCGCGCGATGCTTTCCTGGCCGGGAATGATTTGCTCTACCTGAATAACTTTGTCTCCAGTGATGATGAGGATAGCTATACGACCATCATGCGCACGCTGGAATTTTTCGCTCAGAAGTATCGCGAAGATGTGGCCTTTGCCCAGCGCGTCGATGAGTCCGTGCTGCGTATCCTTACCCATAAATATACGATCTATCCCAACTTCCTGATCAGCCAGGTCGAACCCAATGAGAACGACCTCGAATTGATCCAGCCCAACACGCAGTTTGCATTCGAAGTCGGCCGCAAGGCGGTCACGCTGATCAGCCCCTCGGCCCAGGAACTGGATGCCGTCATGCCGTCGCCGCCCGGTTTGTTGGATCAGGTAGTGATCATCACAGATACCAATCTTCAGGAACAATGTTCGACCTGTCCAGAGAGTGAGGATATTGCAGCGGATGCCTTGTCACAGGCCATCCTGCGCCTGTACGGCCCAGAAGGCGGTGGGCAGGTGCTGCGCGGCAACCTGTTCCCCTTCACCTTCGACGACCTGGTCGAGATGATGGATGATACCAGTGGAAATTTCAACGCCTTGCTCAGTAATATGCGTCGCGCCGAGTGGATCATTTTCCTGACCCAGAACCTGCGCGATGACAGCCCCAGTTCCTTCGGGTTACGGCGTTTGCTCTCCGAGCGCCCCGACTTGCTGCGCGGCAAGCAGGTGGTGGTGTTCGCGATGAATGCCCCCTATTACCTGGATGCGACCGAGCTTTCCAAAATCACAGCCTTCTATGCGCTCTACAGCAAGGAACCGCAGTTCATCGAACTGGCGGCACGCCTCTTGTTCAAAGAGATCACTGCGCCGGGTGCTTCGCCGGTTTCGATTTCGGCTGTGGGGTATGACCTGATCGACGTTACTTCCCCAGACCCGAACCGTCCGTTCTCGCTGCAGCTTTCGCTTGAACAGGGGAATGGAGCAGCAGTGCAGCCCACCGAGCAGGCCAATGTGGGCAGTGGGCCTACGGCCACGCTTGATGCCCAGGCGCCGACGTCTACCCCGGAACCACCTCTAGAATTGCGCGTCGGTGATCTGGTTTATTTGCAGACTGGTGTGATCTTGGATTACAACGGGCACTCTGTGCCGGATAACACCCCGGTGCAGTTCATCCTGACCACCAACCAGGAAGGCGCTACAGTCCGAAGGGAAGTTACAGCGAATACCGTCGATGGCGTGGCGCGCACCAACTTTGTGCTGGAAATTCCGGGGACCCTCAACGTGCGGGCGGTCAGCGGTGTGCCGGAAGCTACTTCTCCGATTCTGCAATACGATATTGCCTCGGATGGTGGTGAAACGATCATTATTACCCAGACGCCGGGCGCAACGATCGAGCCGACAGTTGAGCCTTCTGCCACGATTGCGATTACGCCGATGATCGAGGCCATCTTACACGAAGAAACCACTGTTGGAGATTGGATCTTGCTGCTGATGATCACTGCTTTTATTAGCCTGTTCGCTTATCAGGCCGGAGCGCTCAGTGGGCAGGTGCGTTGGGGCATTCGCTGGGGACTAATGGCCTTGATCGGTGGCCTGGTGACCAATGTTTACCTGGCATTGAGTTTGCCGGGTACGCGTGAACTGCTGCTCAACAGTGGTTTATGGG
>JBNKDB010000448.1:0-3014 GCA_050288045.1 Anaerolineales bacterium
CCATAACCACCCAGACCGAGATGAATGGTGGCACGCAGGTATTCCAGGCCAATGCTGTCATGATCACGCACGCGCTGTAACTCTTCGATCTTGTTGTCCTTGCCGTGTGCCAGCAGCGTACTGTAGCCATCCCCAAAACCATCCACCGAAAGGATCGCTGCCGATTCATAGGGTGAACTAAAGAAAGCAGCCGCGGCGTGCGCCAAGTGATGATCGACGTCGACGAATTCCTTGCCGCGCAATTCGCGCTTCAAATTTTCCTTGCATTCAAAATCGTCAGTGTGTCCAAAAGCGACCACATCGATGTCACGAATGCTTACCCCCAGATCCTTGCAGACCTGTTTTATTGGCTCCAGCAGATCGTCTCCTGGCTGGATTACGTGGTGTTTGCGCCGAGATAGGCGTTCAGCTTCCGTCATGGCGATGCGCTTATTCTCCACATCAACCAACACACAATTATAGTCGTGCATAAACCCACCAACACCTAAAACTAACATTTGTTACACTCCTCCTAAAACAGTTATGGCTTCGGTTTTAGAATACTATATTTATCGAACGTGACCACTGTGTATTGTGAACCCAGTGATTCGTATTGTGATAGACTTTGGCTGTAGATTAGGATGTAATCGGGGTTCTCAGCCTGACCGTCCGGCATTTTAGCTGTGTTCTCGATACCATACATAGATTTTAACAAATAATCATGCTCAACGCCGACGTAATAGCGTTCATAATTCACCAGACTACCGTTGGCAACAATCCAGCAATCCTCCGGGTGAGTGCGCAAATGATCGTAACGCATGGCTACGGTGGTCTTGCCCTGCGCTGCCAGGTCGGTGGCAATCCAATCCAGCGCGGCGCGTTGTGGGTTTGGATATTCGGCAGCGGTAAGGCGTTGGATCGTACTCACCATCTGTCCGGTGCCTTGCACCAGCAAAGCCAATAATCCGGCCAGCACTGCCCAACGCGCATATTTCTGCTTCGTCCACTGCGGCGCGGTCAATCCATAGGCCATCACCAGCATTTGCGCGCCATAGAACATCCACGAGATTGAAGGGCGGAAAGAGGTGTGATGTGGGGTCACGTTCTGGAGCGCGGCCGGGAGCAGATAACCCAATAACAACAGTTGCTCTGAGCGAGTGGCCTGGCGCTTATATAGACGAAAGATCAGGTAACTCAACCCCCATACAAATAGCCCTGTCTCAACATAATACAAGCCACGCCTGAAGGGTGAGGTAGATGCGCCGCGCGCCAACGACCAATAGAAATTACTTTCCAGCGAGCGCAGCATGCCCATCACGAACCAGAAGCCACGCTCGACGATTGGATACAAAAATGGCGCGTTTTCCTGGAAATAATCCGAAACCTGATCTTGCAGTCCCCCACCGCCAGTATCGGTCACCGGCTCGGTCACACATAAGGCAGACAATGTGCCGGGATCGACAGTGGGGAGTTCGCCGGTGAATAGCACTTGTAAGTCAATGAAATTGCGCATGGTTTCGAACCGGAGGAAAGGCAGCCACATCGCCCCCGCCAGCGCAATCCCGAGCAGCAAAGGAGCAAACTTGACCGGCGGACGATAGATCAACGCCAGCAGCACCACGACGCCAAAAAGCACAACGCCGCCCCAATGCACGCCGGGGATAAAAGCGGCAATTATCAGGAGAATTGTCAGGTGCCAGGGTTTCTTCCCTTCGATCCATTCGAACAGGCTGGCAAGCATGATCACAAAGACCGGCGGCAGCAATCCTTGCGCCCAACTGGTATGTCCGAAGTAAAAGCCCCAACGCGAGAAGGCGTAGAAATAAACCGCGATAACGCCCATCGGAACGCTGAAGTAGCGCTTTCCAATGCGGTACAGCAGCAGCATCGCGATCACATGCAGGATGAGTGCTGGGATACCCTGGAACCAGGCCGGGTTCAGGGTAAGCGCCATCCCAGGGAGATAGAGCCAGACAAAGAAGGGCGGGTTGAAAGCACCCTGGCTGTTCAAAATGCCATGTACAGGGAAACTACCGTTCTTAATAAAATCCCAGCCTAAATAGAATACTTGGGCCTTATCGAAGTCGACTTCATAGCTGGGAATTCCCGCCAGATGCCCCCCCGCGCCGACCAGTATGCCCAGCAAGAGCAATATTTTCCATAAACGCGCTTGCGATTGTTCCATCATTACTACATATCCGCCCGTGAAATCAAATCTTGCAGCAAGGCCGATTCCTGGTCGACGATCTTGCTAAGCGCATAATGCTCCACGGCATAGGCACGCGCATTTGCGCCCAATTTAGCGCGCAAATCAGCATCACCCAGTAATTTCTGGAGCGCGGCGCGGATGCTTTCGGCATCTGTGCCACACAGCCAACCGTTTTCGCCAGAAATAATAATTTCCTGGATACCGGGCACGGCCGTGCCAATCACGGGCAGACCACAGGCCATCGCCTCGACCAGCGTCTTGGGGTGGCCCTCGTAATACGAAGGCAGTACAAAGACCTTCGCCCGCCGCAGGTAAGCGGGCACCTCATCATTGGGAACCTTATCAATCCATTGCAAACGTCCACCCAGATCGCCATACTGTGCCATCAAATCCGCGCGCAGTTCCCCACTACCAACGATCACCAGATTACAATCCAAAGGCTGCACGGCCTCCAATAATGCTTCGACGTTCTTCTGTGGGGCAATACGCCCGATGAAAATCAAGTCGATGTCTTGCTTGGTTTTCCCCGGCGCAAACGTTTCTGCGTCCACATAATTGGGAATCACGGTCGTCTTCGCAGCAGCTTCCGGGATACGTTCGGCGATGTCGGTTGCCATCATCGGGGTAGTAACTACCACCTGGTCAGCGGCGGCGAAGACTTCCGCTTCGATCTGCAAGACATGCTGCACAAAAGTGTCTTCTTCGCCCAACTGGCGGATGGCAAACTCCGACCACATGTAGCCACAGCGCGCCACCAGCGGCTTGCCGTATTTACGAGCGGCTCCCAGAGCCAGGTCAGCGCCGTCAGTCTGGTTGGTTTTGATAA
>JBNKDB010000449.1:0-4190 GCA_050288045.1 Anaerolineales bacterium
TTTCGCGCTGGCGGGCCAGTTCGACGATGGCGACTTTTTTCTCCTGGTACTGGCTTTCGGGGGCGGCTCCAAAGGCGAGCGGCTCTTGGATGGTGTGCAGGAAGAGCGTGTTCAGGCGGTTGCGGGCGGCCCACACGATCCAATCTTCGGCTTCTTGCAGGAAAGCGTAATGGCCCAGGATCAGGCAGCGGCCGGGCAGGGTGGGCGTTTCGGTTACCGGTTCGGATGGCACGGCGAACATATTGCCCTGCGGCAGGCGTTCCCCGTCTGCGCCGGGCGCAATCCAACGACAGCCCAAAGCTTCCAGGAAGGCATACACACCGTAGAGCAGGCCGCTCCGGTTCTGGCCGTGGATCTCGACCTTGCCGTCGGCGTATGCCCAGCGGAAACCGTCGTTTTCGCCTTTACCATGTCCCAAGATAAAGACCGAATCGACGGTCACGTCGGCGACCTCGACCACGGGAAATGCACTTCCGGTAATCTTTTGCATGGTTTGGGAGAGTTCCTGGGCAGCCAGTTGGGTGATGGCGTTGGGGGCCTCGGGGACGACGATCTGCCAGGGAGTATTGAAGTCGATGGTTTGCATGTTGAGATTTGCCTTATTGGGGATTTGAGGGTTCGGGGACCAGCCAATAACTATCCAGGTCGCCTTCGACCGTCCAGCCGCTGAGGCTGGTGCGCAAGGATTGTACCTGCCACCAGGTCAGGTCGTCGGCGCACTGTGGTCCGTCCAGGATTTGGACGCGCTCGCCGGGTTCGATCTGACCGAGGTCGACGGCGGCTTTGTTCGGCTCGGAACGCACGGTGTTAGCGATTGGTGGTTCCTGGGCTACATAGGCTACTTCGCCAATGGCCAACCGGGAAACGGGCGCACCGGGGCAGGCCTGGGTGGTTTCAATTGGATCGAGCCAGAAGGATTCGCCATCGGTTTCCGGCGTCCAGCCTGTGATACCGTTCGGGCTGCGCACTTCCCACAAGACCCAGCCGTAATTGCACACCGGCCCGTCCGTGATCTGCAAGGCCTCGCCTTGATAGGCAAAACCTTCGATATTGTCATCGGGGTGGGTGTCGGGTTCGCTGCGGATGGCATTGCGCCCGCCGCTCAATGCGACGAAAGCCGAATCGCCGACATGCAGGCGGGAGGGCGGGCAATCGGGCAGTGGATTGTACAGGCGGGCATCCGCGGTGGGTGTGGGCGGCAAGGGGAGCGGCGTTGGGGTGATGGTTTGGTCTGGCTCCGGTTGGGCGGCTGTTGGCGATGGTGGAACGATAGTGGTGGGCAGCGCTTGCTGCGCGGCCGGTGTGGGCGTTGAATTACTTGCAGAGAGGTAGTTGTACCCCAAGATGAGCGCGCCAATGCAGAGTACGCCGACGATGCCAACACCAATGATACCGCCCACGATTTTGGCCCAGGCGGGGATGCCTTTCTGGGTGGTTTCCTCGGCAGAGGCGGGAGGATAGGTAGCATTGACGGGGTAAGCGGGCGGGAGGATTTCGTCATTCTGGATGATGCGGCGTACGGTCTTGGATGGCAAGGCGGCGATCAGGGCGTTCAAGAAATCGAGCGCGCTGGCGTAACGTTGGGCGGGGTCTTTCTCCAGGCAGCGCATGACCACGTTTTCTAACGCAGGGGGAATGTCGGGGTTGAAGGTGGTGGGCGGAATAGGGGGCAGGTTGAGGTGTTCCCAGGTGACTTTTTGCACCGTGCTGCCGGTGATCTGGGCGCGTTCGCCGGTGAAGGGCCGTTCCCCGGCGGTCAGCATTTCGTAGAGCACGACGCCCAGGGCGTAAATATCGGTTTGCGGCAGGGTATTTTCCTGGTTGATCTGTTCGGGGGCCATGTAGGCCGGGGAACCGGTCCCGGCCAGGGTGGAGGTGGGGTCGCTGGACAGGCGGGCAATGCCGAAATCACTGAGCAGCACGCGACCTTTGGTATCGATCAGGATGTTGGCGGGCTTGATGTCGCAGTGCACCAGGTCTTCGTTATGGGCGAACTGCAAAGCCACGCAGACCGCCTGGAAGACGCTGCGTACCCGGTTGCCGGGGAGCGGAGCTGGATCCTCATGGATCAATTGTTTCAGGCTGATGCCGTCGATGTAGTCCAGCAGCAGAAAAGCCAAGCTGCCATCGCGTTCCAGTCCATAATAGCGCACGATGTTGGGGTGCTGCAAATGCGCCAGTAACTGCCCTTCGCGCTCGAAGCGGCGCATGAAGACTTTGTCCAGCGCCAGGTCTTCGTGCAATATTTTGACGGCCAGGTAGGCATTGCGGTGACTGTCCCAGGCTTTATAGACGTCGGCCATGCCGCCGCGCCCGATGAATTCGTCCAGACGATATCGATTTGCGAGTGTCTTGCCGACCAGGGTAGTCATGACCGCCCTTCCTCCTCCGGGCTTTCATGGCGCGCGATGTTCCGCCATTGTGGGTTTCAATTTATTATATTCGATAATCGCTGGGAGTTAATGCTGAGAAAGAGCAGGGAAACGCGTTTCGAGGAGATTGTTTTGATAAGAAGACTTGGCGGGCCGCCACAAGGGCGGCCCCTACATGTATATGTGTTCTCAGCCTTTATTCACTCAAGATCGGTGGCAGGATGGCCGGGGCGGTGGTCTCCATGCTGCGCAGGAAGGCGACCAGCGATTGGATTTCCTGGTCAGTCAGGCGGCTGCCCCAGGCGGGCATGAGCGTTTCCGAGACACCACCGGCAATGATCTGGTAGATGGCGGCGTCGGGCGTTTCGGAGAGGAAAAGCTCGTTGTTGAGCGCCGGGGCCATCGGTGTACCGTAGCCGTCCACGCCGTGGCAGGATTTACAGGCTATGTTGAAGAGTTGCTGCCCGGCGGCAATCATTTCAGGCGAGGAGGCGATGGTCATGACTTCCACTTCGGGGAATTCGACGCCGGACTGCACCATTTCCGGCCAGCGGTAGATCAGGTCGACCACAGCGCTGATCTCTTCGGGGGCTAACATATTCTCCCAACTTGCCATCAGCGTGCCCGGCACGCCCGTGTTGACCAGTTGGATGGTCTCTTCCATCGGCGTGGCACGCAGGTCGGCCGAGTCGATGGCCGGGGCGATCACCGTACCGGCACCATTCGAGCCGTGGCAGGCGGCGCAGTTCTCGGCATAGACCACCAGACCGGCGCTGAGCGTTTCGCCATCCGGCAAGGCGGCCAGACTGGCGAGCATATCCTCGGAGACTTCCATCTGGGTGACTTCGGGCGGGGTCAGGCCAAGTTCATCGACGCGATAGGCGACATAGTCCCAGTTGGCTTGCTGGATGAAGGTGACTAGATCGGCTACCTGGGGATTGGTGAAGATGCCGCCTTCTTCCGTTGCCCAACCGGCCATCAACGTGCTGTCCCGGCCGCGGGTAATCACCTTGGTCAGATCGGATTCCGACATCATGCGCACGGCGTCGCTGTTCAGCGGCGGGTTATCGGCGATGCCTTCTCCGGCCGCGCCGTGACAGACGGCGCAGTTCTCGGCGTAGATGTCTGTGGAAGTCAGGATGGCGGCCGTGTAGTAATCTTTGAGCAGGTCTTCCTGCTGGTTGGGTTCATTGAGCATATAAAACGGCAGGATAACGACAATGGCTAATGTCGCCAGCAAGCCGATCCATTTCATAGTTGTAGTCATAATAAATACCTCTAAGCGTACCGTTAGGCGTGGACGATATGTTCTGGGCTGGGATGGTCGCGCTCGATTGGTGAACTGGTATCGACGATGATCTCACCATCGGCATTGATCGATAAGGTGAATAAATCCAGGGGACGTGGAGCGGGCTGGTTGAGCACGTC
Organism: Anaerolineales bacterium; assembly: GCA_050288045.1. Taxonomy (GTDB): domain Bacteria; phylum Chloroflexota; class Anaerolineae; order Anaerolineales; family UBA11579; genus JAFGRA01. The sequence continues at coordinate 3,801 of JBNKDB010000449.1, forward strand.
ACCTTCCATGGTGAACTCCGAGCCGTGGCACGGGCAGACGAACTGGCCGCTGGCCGGATCGTAGGGCACGGCGCAGCCCAGATGGGTGCAACGGCGGTAGATCGCCAGGAAGCCGTCTTCCGGCAGGCGCACCAGGTAGAAGCGCCCGGCTTCGACCGGGGTGGCACTCCCGAGCGGATATTGGTCGTAAGCGCCCAGGTTGAAGCTGCCGCCAAACTCGCCCTCTACCGTGCGGGGGGAGAGGAAGCGCAGCCCGGCAAGCGAGAGTTCGGTGGTAGCCAGCGCACCGGCGGCCACCCAGGCCAGGTTCATGAATTCTTTGCGGGATATTTTGTTTTCAGCCATGAGGCTAACTCCAGGGGAAGATCAACGCCATGCCCTCGCCGCGCA
>JBNKDB010000450.1:0-5004 GCA_050288045.1 Anaerolineales bacterium
GCTGGCGGCAGGGATCGAGGTTGAATTTTATGAGTATCCTGGGGATAATCATAATATTTCACAGACATTTGATCTGGCGATGGAACGATCATTGAATTTCTTTGACGTCCATTTAAAGGGCGCGGGGAATTGAGGTTGGCTGGGTTAAATAATATATCGACCAAAATCTTTCTGCGGTCAACGCTAAATTGAGTTAGAATTAACCTTATGGCAAAGAAAACAGTAGAATTGACACAGCAACCGCGTGACCGTACTTTCCTGGTTGGCGTCGAATTATTTGGTGAAGAACAGCTTTTGTCGATTGATGATTCGCTGGCTGAACTTGAAATGTTGGCGCAAACTGCCGGGCTAGAAGTCGTTGGGCAGGCGGTTCAGCGTTTAAATCGTCCTAATCCGAAAACGTTCATCGGTAGCGGTAAGGTTGAAGAGATCAAGAGCCTGGCGGAAGAATTCGATGCCCAGGTGATCCTGTTCGATGATGAGCTTTCACCACGCCATCAGCGTGAATTGGAGCGCATGTTTGGTGAAAATATGCGCCTGCTGGATCGCACCGCTTTGATCTTGGATATCTTTGCCCAACACGCCGATACGCATGAAGGCTCGCTGCAAGTTGAACTGGCGCAATATGAATATCGCTTGCCGCGCCTGACACGTGCCTGGACGCACCTTGCCCGCCAGGCGGGTGGCGCGGGGGGACGGGCCGGAGTCGGTGGTGTAGGCTTGAGAGGCCCTGGTGAAAAGCAGCTCGAGGTCGACCGCCGTGAGATTCAACGTCGCATCGATTTCCTTAAGGCGGAGCTGGAAAAAGTACGCGCTCACCGCGAACGCTACCGCGCCCGTCGCAAGAAATCTCGTATCCCCGTAGTAGCCTTGGTGGGGTATACCAATGCCGGTAAGTCGACGCTGTTGAACGGCCTGGCAGAAGCGGATGTGTACGTTGCGAACCAGTTATTTGCGACGCTTGATCCGACCACGCGCCGTGTAGAATTGCCCGGCGGCCATGCGGCCTTGTTCACCGACACAGTTGGTTTTATCCAGAAATTGCCCACGCAGTTGGTGGCGGCGTTCCGCGCAACGCTGGAAGAGATCGCTGATGCGGAGTTGCTGCTGCATGTGATCGATGTCACGCATCCTAATGCCCAGGCGCAGGCCGAGGCTGTCCACCAGACTCTAGCGGAAATCGAAGCCGACCATATACCGATCCTGACTGTCCTCAATAAGATCGACCGTTTTAGTGATCCTGAAACGGCAAATGCCGCATTGGAAGATTACCCGGACGCGGTAGCCATCTCGGCTTTGAAGGAGCAGGGCTTTGATAACTTACTGGCAACGATCACTCGCAAGTTATATGAGAACTACGTCGATGTCTCTGTAGAACTGCCTTACGAGCAGGGCGCATTGATCGCCTTATTCCACGAGCAAGGACAGGTTGACCGGGTGGAACATACCCGCTTTGGCGTCGAGATCGATGGCCGCATTCCCGGCCGTCTATTAGCCCGCTACCGGCCGTTCGAGGCTGATGATGTGATCGAGGAAGGGGTAGACTGATGCTCAAGAAACTATCTGAACTGCTGGATTGGTTTTCCGAATTCCTCGCTTATCGCAAAGGATTGCTGCCAATTACTGGAATCCTTTTAGTGGTGGCGAATTACGTCTTGCGATTGTTCGCTCCCACCAGCTTCCTGGCGACAACGGATTTGTTCCTGCACCTGGGCGTCGTGGTTGCCTTACTGGGTGTGCTGCTGGCCTGGGCGTTGTAAACGTTAAATGGTAATTGAGTAACAATTGAATGTCGCCGAGAATTTGGCGGCATTTTTCTTAGTAAATTGAATTGAGGTCACCATCATGTCTGAATACATCATGCCGGAAGTCGCCCACGAAATCTCAAAGCAGATCGCTGGTGAAGTGCGCCTGGACCCGACGACCAAATTACTGTACAGTACGGATGCATCTCTTTACCAGATCGAGCCATTGGGCGTGGTTTTTCCGCGTACGCTGGATGACCTTTCGGCAGTAGTCGAGATCGCGGCCAGGCACAAAGTGCCGATCCTGCCGCGCGGCGCAGGTTCGAGCCTGGCCGGACAGGCGGTGGGTAGGGCGCTGGTGATCGATTGTATGCGCCATCTTAATAAGATCATCGAGATTGACCCGGAAGCCCAGCGCGCCACGGTCGAGCCGGGGGTCGTGTTAGGTATCTTCAACCGTCGGGCGCTGAAATATGGTTTGCAGTACGGCCCCGATCCGGCTTCTGCTGACCGGGCAACATTCGGTGGTGTATTGGGTAATAATGCTACCGGGGCACATTCGATTGCTTATGGTATGGCGGCCGATCATATGATTTCGTCTGAGGTGATCCTTGCGGATGGCAGCCAGGCGACCTTTGGGGATGTGGCCCTAGAGGAAGCACAGCGCCGCGCAGAAGCAGATTCGATCGAGGGTCAATTGTATCGTTACGCGTTGCGCCTGCGGGCCGAAAAAGCTGACTTGATCCGGGAGCATTGGCCGCGTGTCTGGCGGCGGGCTTCCGGGTATAACCTGAATTATCTAATGGCGTGGTCGGGCACCCAGCCGCCGCGTTGGGATGCTTATAATCAAAATCATTACCCGCCATACGATTCGCAGGATATCAACTTCAGCCCGCTGTTGGTCGGTTCGGAGGGGACGTTGGGCGTGTATCGCACGGTGACGGTGCGCCTGGTGCGTAAACCCAAGCACCAGATTTTGGGTGTATTGGCGTATGACAGTATCGCTGAGGCCTGTGACGCTGCTCCGAAATTATTGGATTTGAAACCGACGGCAATTGAGTTGATCCCGCGCTCGCTGATCCAATTGGCGCGCACCGTTCCTGCTTATGCTGCGCAGGTGTCTTTCGTGCAGGGTGACCCGGCGGCGCTGCTGGTGGTCGAATTCTCCGGTGATGATCCGGCCGAAGTGATGGCTCAAGTGAAGCAGTTGGGCAGCGATGCCTTGATCGCCGAGAGCGCCGAAGCGCAGAACAATATCTGGGCAGTGCGCAAGGTGGGGCTAGGGCTGTTGATGTCGCGGGCCGGGGATGTGAAACCACAGCCCTTCATCGAAGACGTGGCTGTGCCGGTCGAGCGCCTGGGTGAGTTCGTGCGCGGCGTAGAACGTATTTTGGAATCGCATGGCATTACAGGCGATTTCTACGCTCATGCCTCGGCGGGGTGCCTGCACATCCGCCCGCTGGTCAACATGAAGACCAGCGCCGGTGTAAGCCAACTGCGCGAGATCATGCAGCAGACCGTGGCGTTGGTCTTTGAAGTGGGCGGTGTATTGAGCGGCGAGCACGGTGACGGGATTGCGCGCGGTGAATGGTTGGAGCAGTTGTTTGGTGCAGAGATCACTCATGAATTTCAAACCTTGAAAGCGATTGCCGATCCGCACAACTTGCTGAATCCCGGCAAGCTGATAGACCCGTTGCCGATGGATCGTAACCTGCGTTATGGGGCCGAGTACAAGGCCAAGGGTTGGGAACCGGTCTTCGATTTCAGCCGCCAGGACAGCCTGGAGGGGGCGATTGAAATGTGCAACGGGGCGGGGGTGTGCCTGAAAGAAGGTGGCGTGATGTGCCCGTCGTTCCAAGCCACGCATGACGAGATGCACAGCACGCGTGGGCGCTCCAATTTGCTGCGGGCGTTGATCTCCGGGCGCGGCCCGGCTGGGCACCAGAGCGAGAAAGCAGTACGCGAAGCCCTCGATCTGTGCCTGGAGTGCAAGGGCTGTAAATCGGAATGCCCGTCTTCGGTGGACGTGGCAAAACTCAAATACGAATTCCTGCACCATTATTACAGCGGGCATGCTCGCCCGCTGCGCGATTACCTCTTTGGTTACATTGGCAGTTTCGTGAAACTGGGACACCCGTTTGCTTTCCTGGTACGCCCGCTGATGAAAGTCAAGCCGTTAACCAATTTGGGAACGCGGCTGATGGGACTGTCCGACAAACGTAAGCTGCCGGTGTTGGCGCTGCACAAGCCGCGGTTGTCAACCGCTGAGGTTGGCGCTGTGGCGGAAACCGAGGACGTGATCTTGCTCTCGGATGCCTTCTCCGAATATTTCTACCCGGAACTAGTCGAAGCGACTCACCGGGCATTAAAAGCGATTGGTTGCAATGTATACATCTTGCCGGTGTTGGGGGCGGGGCGCACCCTCATTTCCAAAGGTTTCCTCGACCAGGCCAAGCGCCAGACTGAACGCGTGGTGGCGGCAATCTTCGCTCACGACCCGGAGGGTAAACTGCCGGTGGTGGGCATCGAACCGTCCGAAATCCTGACTTTCCGGGATGAGTTCCTGGAATTCTTGCCCAATGACGAGCGCGTGCGCACCCTGGCCGAGCGCAGCTTCATGCTGGATGAATTCATGCTGCGGCCGGATGCGAGTGGAGAGTCGCGTATGTCGCGTTTGAAAGCCGTGCTGCAAACTGTTCCTGGAAAGGAAGTCGTGCACCTGCATGGACATTGTTATCAGAAGGCGTTGCCGCCCGCTGCGGATGGTTATCCGGTGGGGGTGGGGGCCAGCGCACAGTTCCTGCGCGAGCTGGGATATGATGTGGAAGTGATCGATTCGGGTTGCTGCGGGATGGCGGGGTCGTTTGGCTACGAAGCCAAGCATTATGACATCTCGATGCAGATCGGCGAATCGCGCTTGTTCCCGGCGGTGCGCGCTGCCGGTGAGGATGCAGTCGTGGCTCCGGGTGTTTCCTGCCGCGGGCATATCGAGGATGGTACCGGTCAGATTGCCCAGCATCCAGTGATGTTATTAGATGCGTTGTTGTAACATTTGTAGAATCGCTAAGTTAACCACAAAGGCACGAAGTTAATCTTTGTATGTTTGTAGTAAGCATATAAAAAGGAGCGGCCAATGGGTCGCTCCTTATGGAATTTGGGGGAACGGGAATATTTAGTCCGCGGCGGATTTGGAGGTAGCGCTTTCGTCAGCGGCAACCAGCTTGAAGGGATCGCCCTTTGACTTTTCCCAATCTTCATC
>JBNKDB010000451.1:0-3842 GCA_050288045.1 Anaerolineales bacterium
TGTAACTTTATCCCAGTCTTTGTGTTTAACTTCCAAAGCAAGCCGTCGGATCTTTTCTCGCAGGGAAGCAGCGGGCTGGTCAGCCTTCGTTTTTAATTCACTTTGCCCGGTGAGCGCTTCAAGCAAGCGAGCAAGTTTTGCTTCTGGTTTCTTGCGGATGACATATTGCTGGAATTGAATGAGGCGAGATTGAATACCTTGTGGATCGACCGACGCGTGCGCAGGGGCGGCGGGCTGCCAGACTTCAGCCGCCTGGGGCGTGATCGTTAGTTGCGCGTCGGGAATTGTGATCTCCCGGTTTTGGATGTGGACCAGAGCGTGCATGTTCAATTTTGCAGAGATGTCGGTTGCGAAATTGATAGTCAGCGGCCCGCGATAGGTTTCATTAGATAGAAAGAACAACCAGCGTGTCTCAGTTTTTATGAAGCTGCCCCGGGAGGTAACACCCATAATCGAGGCATTTTGATCGGTTGCGAGCAGTTCATTGGCCAGTTTTCCGATTACGGAAGCGGAGATTGTGGTCTGATTGTGTGCATTCATAGTTTTTTGTGGATGTAGAGCAAAGGGTTGAAATATTGGACAAAGTGAGGAATGCGAGCAGATTGGGACGAAAGCACTAACGATTATATTACATTTGTACCTTTATATGTTAGACAATATCGCTAAAATTAACTGTGTAGGTTGTCTGACCTTTACTCCCAAAGATATTGTTTGTACATGTATATTGAAATTGATTCTTATTTTTTGTAGAATGGTTGTATGCCCTTGACTAAATTGATGATACCGATAAAGAGTTCATCTTCTGGAAATTGGTTCGGGGGGGATGGTATTCAATTTTCAGTTCTTAGTTTGTGGATCGGAATGGGAAAGGGGGTGGTTGCCGAAGCAGAGAGATAAGCGGCGCGCTATTGGTCGGTAGCGCGTTTTTCTTTTAAATTTGCAGACCAGCCTATTAAAGCGAGCAGAACGACAAGTCTATTTTGGAGGAGGCTGCATAAAATGTCAGCTAAAAAAGAAATTTTTGGGTATCTTCCCAACGATGCCCCCCCGTTTGGCCGCATGGTTGTGTTGGGTTTCCAGCACGTATTGACCATGTTCCCCGCTACGGTTCTGGTAGCCCTGTTGGTCGGTTTTGATGTCGGCACCGTTTTGACAGTATCTGGTCTGGCAACCATCACCGCACTGGTGCTTTCCAAGGTGTTTGCGGGTAAGTTCATCCCTTTGTATTACGGTTCTAGTTTCAGCTACATTGCGGCAACGATTGCTGTAACAGGAGCTGAGTATGGCGTATACGCTGGAGATCTGGTTCGCATCGCCCAGGTTGGCATTGTTGCCACCGGTGTGGTCAATATCGCAGTTGGCTTTATCATTCGTTTTGCGGGTGGTCGCAAAGCTATCGATAAGATCCTGCCCCCGGTAATCACCGGTTCAGTTGCGGCCGTCATCGGTATTGCCCTCGCTTTCGAGGCTTTGAAAATGGCTGCTGCCAACTGGTGGGTAGCCAGCATTACCCTGTTGGTCACCATCTTGTTTTCTGTATACCTGCAGGGTAAGGGCTTCTTTGGTTTGATCCCTGTGCTGCTGGGCGCGGTCGTTGGTTATCTTGTAGCGATACCATTCGGGTTGGTTAATTTCACCCCTGTGCTGGAAGCCAGCTTATTCGTTGTCCCGAAATTTACATTGCCAGCTTTTGGTGACCCGAAAGCATGGGAAGCGGTATTTGCGATCGCCATCATTGCTATTGCCACGATTCCCGAATCCACGGCGCACCTGTACCAGATCAGCCTGTACGTCGACAACCTGGCCGAGAACATGGGCAAGGAAAAGTACGAATTGCGTGATCTGCTGGGCTTGAACCTTGTGCTGGATGGTCTGGGCGACTTGATCAACGGCATGTTCGGTGGTGTAGCCGGTACTAACTATGGCGAGAACAATTCCTTGATGGTGATCACCCGCAACTACTCTGGTCCAACCCTGATCGCGGCAGGCGTGATTGCCATTCTGGCCGGTTTCTGGGGCCACCTCGCGGCATTTGTCTCCACCGTGCCGTTGGCGGTAACCGGTGGTTTGGCGATCTACCTGTTCGGTATCATCGGTATGCAGGGTGTGGCGTTGATGCAGGCTGAGAAAGTCAACCTGTACGATCCACGCCAGTTGGCAGTCGGTGCGATTATCCTGGTTGTTGGCATCGGCGGCAACATCGGCTACGGCGGCAATCTCCCCATCAATCTCCCTGGCGTATTCGACAATGGCATTCCGGCCATTGCAACTGCGGCAGTGGTAGGTATTTTTGTCAACTTGATCTTCCTGGCCTTCAAAGCGCCGGAAGAAGCAACTCTGGAAGTGACTGAGCTAGGAGATTAATTCACTCTGCCCTGGTAATAAACGAAAAGGGAAGGTTGTTTACAACCTTCCCTTTTTACCCCTGCTTATGAAAGAGCAAAGCTCTTTCCAAGTCTCACGTGAGGCAAAAACTATGACACTTGATGCACATCCTTCGTTGCCCGAATTCGATTACGTTAAACCGGCAACGCTGGCCGAAGCAAGTCAATTTCTGGCCGAACATGCCGGAGAAGCGCGCCCCTTCCTGGGCGGCACGGATACCTTCGTGCGCATGCGCGATGGTCTTTGGAAAGATAAATACCTGGTCGATGTCAAAGGTTTGGACGGCACCGACGAGATTTCATATACGGATGATGGTCTGCTGGTTGGCGCGGCGGTTCCGATGAACCGGGTTGGCGTACACCCGGCTGTCAAAGAACATTATGCCGTGTTGACAGATGCCATCGATACGGTGGCCGGTTACCAACTGCGCTCACGCGCCACGATTGTGGGTAATATTTGTAATGCCTCCCCGGCTGGCGACACGATTGGAGCATGCATGTTGCTGGGTGGTGTATTGAACGTGCACGGCTTGGACGGTGTCCGCCAAGAACCTTTGAGTACGTTCTTCAAAGGGCCGGGCAAGACCGTGCTCAACCCAGGTGATATCGTCACTTCGATCCATTTTCCGCCGCCACCAGATGGTTTGGTGGGCAAATACACCAAACATGGCCGCAACAACCGCAGTGACCTGGCGATTGTTGGTGTTACAGCAATCACCTATCCAGACGATAGTTTGACGTCTGGGCGACGTGTGCGCCTGGCGCTGGCCTCGGTTGCACCGACCCCGCTGGTTGTAGATGCCGTGGAAACATTTTTTGCGGAAAAGCCATTCAACGCCGATACCATCGTTGAGGCGGGGCAGATCGCCATGGACGCCTGCAAGCCGATTGACGACGTGCGCTCCAGCGCCCGCTACCGCCAGATGATGGTCCGCAACCTGACCAAGAGAACGCTAACCACAGTCCTGGAAATGCTGTAGGCATTGTGCCGGGATTGATAACCGACCATAGAAAGATCTTAGGATCTTCCCATATTATTGGAGGTCTGCATGGCAATGCATAAAATTACGCTCATCGTCAATGGCGAGCATGAAGTCGTCGATGTCCCCTCGCAGTGGACACTGCTGCAAATGCTGCGGGAAAAGCTGGCCCTGACCGGCACCAAGAATGGCTGCACGACTGGTGAGTGTGGGGCTTGTACGGTGATGTTGAACGGTGCACCGGTCAACTCCTGTATGGTGTTGGCCGTGGAATGCGATGGCGCTGAGATTGTCACTGTGGAAGGACTAGCACAAGACGGCCAACTCGACCCGGTGCAAGACGCGCTGATCGAGGCGGGCGGCGTGCAGTGTGGCTTCTGCACTCCCGGCGTTTTGATCTCCGCCCGGGCGCTGCTCGACCGTAACCCCGACCCCTCGGAAAAAGAAATTCAGGATGCACTGGTTGGCAACCTGTGCC
>JBNKDB010000452.1:0-4906 GCA_050288045.1 Anaerolineales bacterium
ACGCTTGAACTTGGATCTATGACCCGCAGAAGTACTGCGGGTCTTTTTTGTTAGCGCCTGGGATTATTTTTTCTTCTCTTTTAACCGCTTGGGGTCACACAGCCACTCTTTCTTAGCGGCCACGCGCCCGCAGTCCATGCACACGAACTTGGGGTTCTCAACCAGCTCTACGTATAATTTGAAATCCTTCTTGCGGTCGTCCTTATCCCAATCGCATAGAGTACCGATATTTTTCTTTGCCATATTCATTCCAATCAATTCAAAAGTTACAAACGGCCAATGACTGAATCACGACATTGTTCAGTTTGAAACCTCATTATACCGGAATCGAATAACTAAGGTTTGAATTTCTTATTATGGTGGACGAAGCGGGTATGTCAGGCTTGTGCCGGTAATGCCTCTAAATCCTCTGTGGGCCAGTGTTCGACAATGTACTTGGTAAGCCCTGCACCGATCAGCAACGCCGCCCAAAGGAAAGCATAAAAGAGTATCAATGGGAGCGTGCCTTCTGCTCCTGGCGTGTTTTGAACCAAGAGCACAAAGATGTCGTGGACATAGTGAAAAATGATTCCTGGCAAAAGCGAACCGGTCTTAATTGCCAGGTAGGTGAAGAGTAATCCCATAAAGAAAATACTGACAATATCTACGATCATTTCCAGGTCCAAGGCCAGTGTATTCAGGTGGATGATCGCAAACAAGAACGCCGTATAGAAAATGGCTTTTCGGGGAGGATAGAAGCGCATGAACAGTACCAGAATGATGCCGCGGAAGAATACTTCTTCCCAGATGCCGCGGGTGAGTCCTTTCACCCAGCGAAGCGCCGGTACAAAACTCCAGTCCAGTACAAAATGTCCGGTCAACAGCGATGCCAGCAGAATGCCGGATAGGGTTAGCGCGGCCATCAGCAGACCAATCAGGACATTGCGCCCTACAGGTTTCATTGGCAGCAAGCGAATATCGTGGCAGTAATCTCGGAGCGATTTGCGACCGTTAGGTAATCCTAAAACATAGGGCATAAGGTATAGAGCTAAGACACCCAAGGCAAAGAAGTACAACAAAGGTGGCAGAAAGGTGCCCGGTAAAAATTCCAGGTAGCCCAGCAGCAGGTAAGACATTGCTGTTACAACAATCGCTGGTTGTGGGTGGCGTGCAAGCCAGGTATCGAATTGGGGTTCGTGTGTAGTGTTCATCGTGTGCCTTTCTCGTTCAACCTAAAGATTAGTTGAGTAGTCGCCTTGTGTAGACATTCTCGGGCGATTATACCGAAAAATCCCACTATTGGTGAAAATTATCACTTAAGTTTGGTTGTCAGAGAACTTAAAACCCCAATTTGAGAGTCTTTAACTAAAGTTCGAGTGCGTCAGCGGCGGCTTCCAATAATTGATCGATGACCTGGGTTGGTGCTATGCCCTCGGTATTATGGAAGATTTGCGTGCCGCATACCAGGAATTCTGCGCCAGCCGTTACCGCCGCGCCGATTGTGTCGGTGGTGATGCCGCCCTGCACCTGGCAGGTGCCTTTGAAATCATTTTGGAACGGGGCCAGGTAAGCCTGGAATGTGTCCAGGGCAAAACTTACCTCGGGTTGGTTGGATCGGGAGCCGGTCCTCGCCGCCTGGAAGGTGAGCATGCCTGCCTGGGAGAGCACGGGCTTGAGAAAATCGAATACTTCCGCGGGAGATTTTGGCGCCAGTGTTTGCGTTCCCACGGTTTCGATCACCGGGCTGGGCAGCGCGTCCATTTCAATGATGCGCGCCATCAACTCGATCAACGTACCGCGGTTAGGGATGCTGTCTAGTTGAAAACAGATCGCCCCCACACCGCTTCTCTCGAAGGCGCGTAACCGTTTGTAGGGAAAAGTGGTCACCAGGTGTAGGTTGATGAAGCCATCTTTGGCGCGCACGAAGCGGTTGAGTTGGGTTACGAAATCCGCGGTGAAGATCATTGAGGTCGTATTGGCCTGTTTGCCGATCACACTGCGATACTCTGGATAGATCACATCCACATGGAAGGTGCGGATTTTATGTGCCAGCAGCGTGCTTACTTGATCGAAGATCAAGGCTTGCAATTCTCCCACCGGCTTTTGCCCTACCAAACCATCGATCAAGGTGATCAACGCCGGGTTGATCTTGATAATATCCCCAGCCAGGATTTGCTCGCGCGTGGGGTTTAAAAGTGTGCTTGCGTGGTAATACTCTCTCGCGGACATAAACACCTCTAGCCGGATTGTTTATATGGAGGACGCGGTTGGAAGCGAATCATATCTCTGGGGTGAAAATGGAACTGATAGTTAAACAGTGATGTGTGTGGCGATTTGCAATAAGATTTCCCAGATATATGCAGTGTTGACGCCTTGTCCGATTCCCAATCATACCCTAGTTTGCTAATTTGTGTGAAAAGCCTTTTGGCCTATCAAAGCTGAGGCATTTATGTTTTGGCGTTATGATTTTTCTAACAGGTAGAACAGTAAATCCTGTTCGGGTGTTTCGATGGAAAAGTGGGTAGCCAAGATAGCCAGGATTTGAGCACGGTGATCGGTGGCGTGGTTTGCAATGTGCAGCAGCAGTTCCCAGCGGCGGCTTTCGGCCGCGATGCCGCGGGCAGAGAAGGCATAAGATACGCTTTCATCCAACTGCGTCTGGTCCAGTGAAGTGATGTAAGCCATGAATTCGCCGCGCGCTTCGTCCCACAGTGCCTTGACCCCGGCGCGTGTTGGGAAATCTTCATAAGCCAGATGCGGGCTGACCGCGCTGCCCTGCAAACGCTGCATCCAGCGCCGGTGGCTGCTGATCAGGTGGATGACCTGGTCGCGGATCGGCCCGCGCGAATAACCGGTATTGGTGGTGAATTGAACATCGGTCAATTGCTCGATGCATTCCCAGACCAGCTCGAAAGCCCAGTAATGGTACTCGAACAAAGTGTGGATCATCTCCAGGGACATGTCAGTACCTCAATTTTTTTATAGTGTGGCGCTGCGGCTCCAGAAGGCCGATTCGTAGTGCTGCAAGACCTCGTTGGCAGTTTGCCTGCCGGAAGCGACTTCGAGGGCAACTTTGTACAGCCGCCGCCCGACCTCTGTCAAAGATTCCCCGTCCAGGATTGCCCCGGCATCGAAGTCGATGATGTCGGCCATGTTGTTGGCGGTCCGATGGTTAGTGGCGATCTTGATCACCGGGGTAACCGGGTTGCCGGTGGGGGTACCCAGGCCAGTGGTAAAGACCATCAGGTTGGCTCCACTGGCGGCCAATGCCGAAGTCGAAGTCACATCGTAGCCGGGCGTGTCGAGCAGATGTAGGCCGCTTCCGATGATTGGTTGGGCGTAATCCAGCACGCCCATCACCGGCGAAGTGCCACCCTTCTGGATCGCGCCCAATGACTTGATCTGGATGGTGGTCAGGCCCTCGCGTACGTTGCCGGGAGAGGGGTTCTCGGCCAGGTGGGTGCCCGACTGACGAGCGTAGTCCAGGTAGCGCTGTACCAGTTCCAGGACCTGGGCGGAGACCTGCGGGGTGGCAGCCCGGGCGGCCAGCAGGCGCTCGCCGCCGAACATTTCCGGCACTTCCGGCAGCATGACGCTCCCGCCCTGGGCAACCAGCAGGTCGCTGAGCACACCCACGGCCGGGTTGGCAGTGATGCCCGAAAAGCCGTCCGACCCGCCGCACTCGGTGCCCAGCACCAACGCTCCGGCGTGAACCGGTTCGCGTTGGGCGTGTGACACTTTCGGCATCAACTCCTTGATGGCATCCAGCGCAGCGCGCATAAAAGTGTCCTCCGCGCCCTCCTGCTGATGTTCCAGGTAAACGATTGGCTTGTGCGCTTCGCCGACCACCTGCTGCAAACGCCGGATGGAGGTCTTCTCACAACCCAGGCCGAGCACGAGCACACCACCGACATTGGGGTTGTGGATATATCCCGCCATGTAGTCGAGCAGTGGCCCGACATCACCTTCCTCGCCAATCGCACAGCCGGTGTCGTGCTGCAGCAGAGTAATGTCGTCTACACCCGGGTAACCGGAAATAATATCGGCCGGGGATGCGCTGGTGCCTTTCATGTAATCCAGCCAGGGATCTTCGCGTTCGTAGCCGTAGGCTTTGCGGGCGACACTTACGGCGCGCTCGGCCACCACCTGGGCGCACAGCACCGTGTATACCACCAGTAAATAATTACGCGTGCCGACCTTGCCATCTGCCCGCCGGTAACCCTGGAACGTGGTTGGCAGGCCAGAAAGGTCCGGCGGATGCCAGTCCGGCAGTTCTGGCAAACTCGCTTCGAGTGTATCTTGCAGCGCGGCCAGGTTTTCGGGGGTGGCGGCCTCACCGCACTGCACGGCGCGACGCGTGTGGCCGACGGGCATACCGTACAGCCTGGGGACGGCATCCGCCGGAAAGTCTCGCAGGTAAACTTTGTGTTTGGCGGGTACAGCGGTCAGCAGTTGCAGCTTCTGCCCCGTGACCTCAACTTCGGCCCCCGCCGCCAGGTCTACCAGCGCGACGGCCATGTCGTCGGAAGGATGGATTTTTAATAGTTCGGTCATCAGTCAACATCCAGAGATTGGGATGTATAGATTATATCGTCTATTGGAGATAACTAAAAAGATGGGAGGCGCATCCTTACCAGTCTTGAGGCAATATGAAGGCACTTGAGTGCTTGTCGCGCTTCGATTGAAAATCCATAATATGGAAAAAATAAGGAGGATCGAAATGATTCAAAAACTATTTGCTCTCAGTGATAGGGCTGCGCTGCTGGCCTTTCTGCTTATCGATGTGATTTGTACGGGACTTGGTATGGGGGTGCCGTTTTTTAACATCCTGTTTGGTTTTGTGGTTGGCTGGTATCTGGTACACAGATTGATGCGAAAAGGCCTGGAATTGGGAGAAATACTGCGGCTGACTTTCCGCTGGGGCATG
>JBNKDB010000453.1:0-2866 GCA_050288045.1 Anaerolineales bacterium
CTCGTCCGGGCGAGCATAGACTTGCGTATAGTCGAGGACGACACACTGCCCCTCCAAAAATTGCTCCCGTTCCACACCCAGATATTCCTTGATGATCACATCAATCAGGCCGCCCTCCTCGGCCACCTCGCGCAGCACGGCAGCTTCCGGCGCTTCCCCAATTTCCACCGTCCCGGCCGGAATCTGCACCCCAGCGAAAGGATGCTGGAAGACCAAAAGCTGCTGCTCGCCCTGCACCTCGCGCACCACGAACCCGGTCACTTTTTGGATGGTTTTGGACAAGGAAGTACCTCACAAAGAATGCCTAGAATTTACCCCTTGATTTACTGGATTAATTGAAAAAATTCCAGAAGAGGATTTTTATTTCATCCTTTTTATCTATCTCAAGCGCAATCCATGAAAGCTTGTCTACATCCGGGAGAGACTTAGTATGGTTGAAAGTGTCTGTATAATATTGAGCTTGTTTTGACAAATCGACACGGCCACGCTTTACATCATGATATATGCCTAGATCGACGGGATTATAATCAAGCCGGGCATAGGGAAGATTCAAAAAAGAAAGGAATTCTTCAAACCCTTCAGGGGTGGGCGAAAATAAATCTGCTACAGTTTCATTTTTATCTGCTGAGTTTCCATTTAGTTGAGAGATGTCTGTAAGTAAATGTTTTTCCTTCAACAAAGTTAGCTCACCGTTAAATGCAGACCCAATACTCTCAGGGAGTTCATCTGAAATGTCTTCTATCATCTGGTCCATATTCTTTAAAGCAAGGTAAGGCATCACTACCTCTTCCAATGTTGATATTGCCCAGACGTCAAAGTTATTTACAGGCTGAGTAATGAACCAATCTACAAGAACGCCGTTTTCCCAGACCTGATAAGACCATAGTCTCCAATGCTCATCGTCAATCATCTCAAGTATCAAACCCGAATACTTGTTTTTCCTAAAAACCTGCATATAGAATGCGGGCGTAGATCCTAACATGCCAATCCACCCATTTACATCAGGTGTTAAGAAAACCAATCTCCACCTTTGGGCGACATGATTAAAGGGACGACCTACATCCGCTGGATTGAGGACTAATTTTACATTAACTCCCCAGAAATCGGTCTTTCTAATATCGTCTAGAATTTGCTCTTGTGATTGTGATTGCACATATGCGGCGAGCCAGTAATATATCATTTATGCCCTCCCAATTGAACGGGTATTAGAAAAGTATACTCAAAAGCGACCAGAAGAGCAAAGGATTACCAAAGTCATTGTTATTAAAGGAAAAAGGAACGCCAGTGCGTTCCTCTTCTAATCACGAATTTCAGTTCTCGAATCTCAGTTTTCGATTCTCGTTTCCCCCTACTCATAAGCCAGACTTTCATTCACACTGATCATCGTCGCACGGCGGGCGGGTGCCCAGCTTGCCAGCACCGATAAAGTCACCACCACGGCCAGCCAGATACCCATGCTGTCCAGGGAAGGAAAATACAGGATCGGTAATTTGATCAGGTCGGAGATCGTGCTGACGAAGGCGGGCGCTACGGCGTAGCCCAGCGGCATGCCGATCATCCAACTAACAATACCCAGCATCAGCCCCTCACCGATGAAGATCAGACTGACCGCCAGAGAAGATGCCCCCAGGGCGCGCATCACGCCGATCTCGCGCGTACGTTCGAGTACATTGATCGACAGCGTCCCCGACAGCCCTATGCTGCCCACCACCGCCATCAAGACCGTCATCACCAGCAAGACCGTGGTCAGGATGCTGAACTGGGCGTTGGTATGTTCGCGGTTCTCCCAGGCCGTATCGGTGGAACCAACCCCAAGCCCGCGTCCTTCCAGGTAATCCTTTACGTCTTTCTCCACAACCTGCTGCATTGCCAGTGTATTCTCGCTGGCGTGGATCTGCACAATGTTGGCACGCCCGACCTGATTCAAAGCAACACTCAAAGGCTCAAGATTCATATAGATCGTATTCTGATCGCGGCCGCCTAAGTCGAAGATCAAGCCGACCACCGTCCAGACGCCATCCCCAGGTGCCCCCAAATTGACCTCGATCTGGTCACCAACGCCAACGTTCATCTCTTCGGCCAGCTTGCGGTTGAGCAGCAAGGCACGCCCATCCTCGGGCAGCAACAAACGTCCTTCGAGCAAGACCGGTGAAAACAGCTGGGTGTCCTCCGGCACGCCATAGACGTCGATCTCATGTTTCCGCTCCAGGATATGGATTCCCGGCAATTCTGCCTTGCCCTGGGCAAACGTCCACATCTCGACGTGTTCGACATTAGGACGAGTTTCAATCAAAGGGATGATCTTGGCAGAAACCTGGGGCTGCTCCAAAGCTACCTGGACGTCATAGCCAAACCCCTCAAAAACGACCTCGAGGGTCTTATTGAAGGAATAATGCGTGCTCATCACCATTACGAAGACCGCCCCGGAAACAATCAGGGTGAGCAAGGTAAGGAAGACACGCCCCGGCTGGCGAAAGGTGTTGCGCAGGGCAAGCATCCCCAGGCGCGGCAGGCCGCGAATGCGCCCCAAGAGCTTATCCAAAATGCGATTGCCGTAATTGTTGGAGATCAGACCGCGCTGGCGCAACGCGTTGGCAACCGCCACCAGCACCCCCTGCAAGATCGGGTAGAGCGCAGCCAATAAAGGCGTCAGTAAGCCGGTGCTGATTTGCAGCAGCAAGGTCTCCGGCAGGAGTTCATAAGCAGCCCGCGGGGTGTTGATCATATGCAGCAAATATTCCGAGAGAATCTTGCTGCCCAATGCCCCCAACGGTACAGCCACTGCCAAACTTAGGATACCGTATACGGTTACCCCGGAAAGGTACAGCGAGAAAATCTGGCCACGCACCGCGCCAACGGCTTTCAT
>JBNKDB010000454.1:0-3086 GCA_050288045.1 Anaerolineales bacterium
AATCAACTCCAATTGAAGAAATAATTTTCCATGGTTTTTTGGAGAAGACAATAAAGCCCTATACATCGTCCGATGATCCAACAAAAACATTATATCGCCATCAATTGGTAATACATCCTGGAGAACTAAAACCGACTAAGAAAATTCACAAATACAATGAGCAGGATTAAACGTCCTGGTAGGAAGTGCACTCACAATCGATAGTCTATTCACCCCCTCTGCGTTCCTCTACACCTCTGCAGTAAAAAAACATCCCCTCAGTGACCTCACCGAAAAATCAGTGCTTCAGTGATCCAAAATAAAAGATTCCCCGTTTACACAGGGAATCCTTCGTAATCGAAACGCAAATTTAGATTTAGAGACCTTTGACGTAAGTCGCAATTGCCAACAGCACAAAAGCAATCGCAACGAACCAGAACGCATAGGCACTCACAAACGGGACGCTCACTAACGTTCCCAGAATGCCCAGCGCGCCGAGCACAACGGCGATCCACCATGTAGTTTTCTTGGGTGCGGAAAGTTTCATTTTTTACTCCTTGTGAACTTGATTTTATATTTGCCTAACAGATAGCCCATCCCAGATACCATCCAGGGAAAACTATCTTTTCACTTAAATTATAAATCCATTTTCAAATCATAGCTGATCGATCAAGTTGCAAGTTCGGCCTGGGTTACAACCCGGTTGCGGGTTTGCTTGGCAATGTAAAGCGCCTCATCGGCGATCTTGCATAAAAGCTTCACATCGCGATTGGTGGTCGATGTAGCGATCCCGGCGCTGAAGGTGATCTTTTCGGAATCTTCGAGAATTTCCACTTTGGACGAAGCAACCCGATCACGCAGCCGTTCGGCGATCTCGGTGGCTTCATCCAACAAGGTATCCGGCAGCAGGACCAGGAATTCCTCCCCACCCCAGCGCGCAACGACATCCTGAACGCGCAGGTTCACCTGCAAGCTAGACGCGAACCATTGCAGCACAACATCACCGGTCTGGTGACCGTAGGTATCGTTGATGCGCTTAAAATGGTCGATGTCGAGCAAGATAATGGAAAAATCCTTGATTTCTTCATGCACACGCTCCATCTCATAGCGCAGCAATTGATCCATAGCGCGCCGGTTGCGTACGCGTGTCAGCGCATCGTTCATCGCCAATTCATTCAGGGCACCTTGCAAACGCTGGCTGACCATCAAAATGAAGCCCGTTGTCCAGATGTAGCTGAGGATGAACAGCGCCAGCGCCGAAAAAATCCCTGAGATCGAAGGTTGCGGCAGCACCTGGGAGACCGAGAAAAAACCGGCAATCATCTGTCCGATCATGACCAGGGCATAGGTCAGGAACGGGATCGCCGTTATATTGGCAGACAATCGATATTGGTGGTGATCGCAAGTGAGTAATTTTAAACCGGCGCCAGCAACAAAGACGACGCCAGGGATCATGCGGATATATAAAAATACTGACGGGCCGACATCCAGCACAGCGGCCAGGGCCAAAGCCAAAGCGCTAACCGGGAACAATCCAAATACAAGCCAACGATTGAAGGGTTGTTCCGTGAAACGACAGATCGCCAGATAGAAAAGCCAAAACCCACAAATGATCAATATGTTAGCCCAAGGGGCATGGGCAGCATCCGGGCGGCCATCGATCACCAGCACCAGGAAACCCGCAGACAGAGATAAGGTCGCAATCGCCGCTTCAAGCACACCTTTATAGGCCTTGATCGAGAGCGTACTCAAGCCAATCAAAGTGCCCTGGATGAACAGGGCAATTGCGATCACGATGGACATCGTATAGAGTGAGAATGACGGCAATGGGTCGGGGGGAAGTGGTGGGTTCATAGGACCATCCTGCTTGCAATATTATTTACAGAACTGCGAGATTGTAGCAACTCCGCATCCAGTTTCATATAATTTGTGATCTTACCATAACCGGCAGCATTTCAGCCGCAATTCAGATTAGAAATTTTTCCTGGTAAATCTTATCCCCTTTTCTGGCTCTAATCTTCCCTTAATCGAATTTAACCCGCCCATAACATATTCCAGACCAATTTGGGAGTATGATCTATATAACCACGCCCGTGAAAAATATTACGAACGAATGCCAGCCATCCCAATAGCATCGTAGGCACAGTCCGTAATCCTGTTCCACAGGAAGGATTGGATGTTATGAACGTACTACTGATCTACCCCGAATTCCCCGACACTTTTTGGAGTTTCAAACACGCCCTGCCCTTTGTACGCAAGCAGGCCTCCGCCCCACCACTCGGCCTGATCACCGTGGCGGCCATGCTGCCATCTGAATGGGACAAGCGCCTGGTCGACGTCAACGTAACGCGCTTGAGCGATAAAGACCTGGCCTGGGCCGACTGCGTCTTCATCAGCGGCATGACCGTGCAGCACGAGTCGGCGCTTCAGATCATCGCGCGCTGCAAGGCCGCCGGTCTCACCGTGGTCGCCGGGGGGCCGCTCTTCACCATGCAGCCCGAGGACTTCGAACTGGTCGACCACTTCGTGCTCAACGAAGCCGAACTCACCTTGCCCGCATTCCTGGCCGACCTGGAACGCGGGGAACTCAAACACATCTATCTGACCGAGGATTTTGCCGACATCCAGGAGACACCTACCCCCATGTGGGAACTGGTCGACTTCAAGAAGTACGTCTCCATGCCGATCCAGTATTCACGCGGCTGCCCCTTCAACTGCGACTTCTGCAATGTGACAGCCCTGTTCGGACACAAGCCGCGCACCAAGCGCGTCGCCCAGATCATCGCCGAACTGGACAGCATGTACGCTCTCGGCTGGCGCGGCGATGTCTTCTTCGTGGACGATAACCTGATCGGCAACCGCAAGCACCTCAAGACGCGCCTGCTCCCGGCACTGATCGAGTGGCACCAGGACAAGGCCGGGTTGGCCTTCGGCACCGAAGCCTCCATCAACCTGACCGACGACGAGGAACTAATGCAGATGATGGTGTCGGCCGGTTTCGCCACCGTGTTCATCGGCATCGAAACCCCGGAAGAGGAAAGCCTGGCGGAGTGCAGCAAGAAACAAAACCTCAACCGCGACCTGGTTGCCGACGTTAAGGCGATCCA
>JBNKDB010000455.1:0-2620 GCA_050288045.1 Anaerolineales bacterium
ATGGCAAATGATGCCGCGACCATTCCTTAAAAATGGTCTCTATCTTCATCTCCATGTACTTCCGATTACCTACTTCCGTCAGCCCATCCAGCAAAGCCGCTTTTTTCATCTCCTGCATCTGTTCCATGAGCGTCGCCCTGGAAGATTGGTCGCTGAACAACTCCACCGCGCCAATGATTTCTCCGCTTTCATCATAGATCGGCGTTGCACGGACGGCAACCGGCACACGATGTCCATCAGCATGATGCAGGAAAACTTCGGCTTCGCGCATTTTGCCGTCTTCCATCGTTGCCGCCAATGGGCAACCGTCTAGACATAAAATCTTCCCGCTGCCATCTACATGCATCAGGATGTTGTCAGCACAAGAAAACCCGATTACCGCATCCTTGGCATAGCCACTGATCCGTTCAGCACCTTTATTCCAAAACGTGATTTGCCGTTCCCGATCGACAAAATAGACCCCATCTGCTAAATTTTCCAGGATATCCCGGTAGAAAATATCGTGTTTGTTCATAGTTCGCACCAGAGGGTATTTTGTTGTAAATCAAACATAGCTCTTGTAAAGCGTTTCCAGTAAAAAGACATCTGTTGTCTAAATAATAAGCTTAAAGGCTATGATTCTATCACAACACTGATTAACCATTCAGGCTGTTTATTCCCCCGATAATCAATCCACCCAACAACCTCCAAAGACCGTTCGAGTACTTCACGATCAAATTCTGGCAATACCCCATATACGTTCAATCGGTACACATCACCATAATGCAGCACCACTTCGTTTGCCTCCGTGAACCGGATTGAAATCTGTAACGTCGTATTTCTTTCGTTCCACCAGGTTTGCAAATCGTCATTGGCCTGAAAAATGAATTTACCAAGCCCGTATTCATGCATTTCAACATAAGCATTGACATGCGTTTCCGGCACATTCTCCCACGGCAGGAAAAGCGCGAGCATTTTTTGATGGAAACCAGGATCACTGAACGCGTCGACAACTTTCCAACTTCGGACGCCATGAAATTCAGAACGAGTTTGTAGTCCAAACGCAGGTTGGGCAATTCCGGCGGGCAACTTATCAGGCAAAGCCACCTTTGCACCGCTGGCTCGTGCTGTCAACGGCAGGAACACATATTCAGTTTTACGATCCTCAAGGATCACTTCAATAATCGTCAATACCCACCAATCCCCTTCCTCATAAATCCCCAGATAATCGACGAGATTAGAAGACCTTATTCTCCTAATCCCCTTGAAGCGCGGATTCGTTTCAAAGTAAAGCGGATTGATTTCAGTAATGGCACGCGCCAATAATACTTCCCAGGCGGTGACATCATCTTCTGTTTTGTAAATCGGGTAAGCCGGTCCTTGTGCATCCATCCGGCGCTTTCCTTCCACAGCAATTAACGCACGTCGCTCGGGTCCCAGGTGATATGCGAATTTTCGTCCAACGCATCCAGGAAAGCCATATCGACTTCCGAAATCTCAAAATCGAAGACATCGGCGTTCTCGCGAATGCGGTCTTGGTTTGAAGATTTAGGGATCACCACCACATCGTGCTGCAAGGCCCAGCGGATCATGATCTGGGCATTCGATTTTCCGTAATGCTCGGCAATGCGGGTAATATTGGCGTCGTTCAAGCGATAGCCTTTAGTGAGGGGACTGTAAGCCTGCAATTGGATACCATGCGCCCGGCAGAATTCCAGTAACCCCTTCTGGTAAAGGAAAGGATGGAACTCAACCTGATTGACGGCCGGGACGACCGGCGAGTTCGCCAGTAATTCTTCCAGATGGCGGATGGTATAGTTGCTCACCCCAATCGCCCGGCTCTTCCCGCTCTCGTAAATTTCCAACAGTGCCCGCCAGGAATCGGCGCGGTTGCCTTGTGGCCAATGGATCAGATACAGGTCGACGTAATCCAAGCCCATGGCCTTGTTACTGCGCTCGAAGGCTTGCAGGGCTTGTTCGTAACCGTGGTCGCTGTTCCACAGTTTGGTGGTCACGAACACTTCTTCCCGCTGCACGGCACTGGCACGCACCGCCTCCCCCACATCGCGTTCGTTGCCGTAGAATTTGGCCGTGTCGATCTGACGATACCCCGCTTCCAAGGCCCACCTGACTGCATTCTGGGCTTGCTGCCCGGCGCGCGCCTGATAAACGCCCAATCCCAGATAGGGAATTTCGACGCCGTTGTTCAGTTTCGCAGTTGTACCGATATTTTTCATCACATCTCCTAAGGTTCCTTCACACAGCGGTAGCCGTGGCGCGGGTTGCCCCAGCCTTTGGGTTGGTAATTTACAGCTCCGTTATAGCTTACAAAGTACGCTTCTTCCACATCGAACTCATCTCCCGTCCAATAATAAATTGGATTCAGGTCAGGTGCCCACAAGGGGGTTTCTTTGTCCGGGGTGAGTTCACATTCCATGAAGCCCTTCTCACCGTTCCAGGCACACCCGGCGTTCTCGCCATGCAAGGCCAACGAACGCACCATTTCGTCCGTGGTCGGCATGCGCCAGATATACTGCGGCAGGTCCAGCAACTCCGTCCCAGCATCGTTCAAGTATGCGCACAGGCCGGTTGTATCCATATCTTCCTGTGTAGCGGCGCGTTTTTCCTCGATGGGTTTAGT
>JBNKDB010000456.1:0-2058 GCA_050288045.1 Anaerolineales bacterium
CGATCTGCCTGGCGTACCCTGGGTGAGCTATTTCCACAAGAATGGGATTGCCTTTCATGGGGCATACTGGCACAACGACTTTGGCAGCCCGCGCAGCCACGGCTGTGTTAACCTCTCCATCCACGCCGCCAAATGGATTTACCTGTGGACCAACCCGGTCGTGCGCCCCGATTACCAGTTAATCCATCGCTTACCCGGCAGCGGAACGAAGGTGGAGATCAAGTACTAGTTACAAATTAGAAATGGAAAATTGCAGGAAACACGATGCAGGTTACAAGATGCATGTTAGGGGTTATAAATTAGGAATAAGAATTAGGTTTGCGAAACTCACTTCCTTGCCCCCCGAATACCCCACACAAATCACGTTTTACGAATTTCGAATCACGCTTTACGGTTCTCCCCCCTCATTGCCTGATCACTCAGCGCCTGGGTGCCTTCCCCCGCGAATTTATAAAACGTTAATTAACACGCACCGAAACTTACGGTAAGATAATAATATTATTTTAGAATACCAGGAGCTTTGAAGTAGAAACTATGCCGCGGGAACCCTTGTTTGCCGGATTGGTTGTCGATGAATACGATAAGGCTGTCGATGTTGCCTACGTAGGTGAAGAACCGTGCTACGTGGTCGACGATCAAGGCTTCCGCCGCCACATCCCTTCAGAACAGGTCGACCGTCAGGTCTTGCAGTTCATGGCCGAGATGGTCGAAGGCCACGAAGACCTGCTCAGCGAGCAGGCTGCCAAAATGCTCGGACAGGAAGACATCTTCAGCCGGGCGGCGTTGGAAAACCAATTCAAGAATATCGAAAAGCAGTTCGAACAGGTGCTGGAAACCGGCATCCCCGAAGAAGGCCGCGCCTTCATGGGCATGTCCGGCTTCAAAGTGCGCATCAACCTGCATGGCGACGTGCTCGAAGTCGCCCAACCCGGTGCGGTCGACCCCGACGACGAATAAGACTTATTCGTCAGAAGGCAGTTTCAAGGTAAAACGGTAGAAGAATACGAAAGCAATCAACCCGGTGATGCCCGGTAGGAAATACTTCAAATTGTAGAAAACAAGCTCGGCAGTATCGGTGGTCAGTGCGGCTACATTGAACTGTTGGGCGGCAAACTCAGCCCCAAATACCAGCCCGAAGAAAAAGCCGCCCACCATCGCACCCAACGCCAAACCTTCCAGGAACGCGATCAGGCGCTCACGGAACGAATAAGTTGGTTGAGTGGATTCCTGTTCCTGGGCTTCAACCATTTGCTCTTGTACGGCTTCGGTCATTGCAGCACTCCTTACAAATCTGAATAATTTCACAAGGTTTGTATGATTATAAGATAATACAGCCGGGCCAAATTTGCAAGGGATTTGAGAAATTTTTTACAATTTGTTGATAAACTCGGCCGATTTACCGCTCCCATTGGCAAAATCTGGTTTGACCAATCCAAGGCCATGCGGTATAATCCATCGGCTATCAAGTAGAGTCATTTTTAGTTTAAAGGAAGAAATAACCATGCCAAAGCGAACTTACCAACCCAAAATCCGCCGCAGAATGCGCGTTCACGGTTTCCGGCAGCGCATGTCGACCCGTGGTGGCCGTGATGTCCTCAAGAGCCGCCGCCTGAAGGGTCGCTATCGCCTGGCCGCGCGCATCAATAACCACGTCAAGAAAATCAACTGGAAGAGCTAACGCAGATGTAAAGCTGCCCGGTATGCAGCGTTATCAACGCCTCCGGCACCGCGACGACTTTCGTCGTCTGCGCCAACATGGCACCGTTTGGCGACACCCTTTCCTGATTTTGAGCGTCATATCCAACCACCGGACGCACAATCGCTATGGTTTTATCACGACCAAGCAACTTGGAAAGGCTGTCGCCCGTAATCGGATACGACGGTTACTGCGCGAGGCTATGCGTGAAGCGCACCCGCAGCTAGACACGGGCTACGACATGGTGATCATCGCTCGCAAAGCTAGCGTTGGACAGCCCTATGAGACCGTGCGGGCCGCCGTGCATCAGACGCTGCATAATGCCGGGTTGTGGCACACAGAATCGGGAGGAACCACGTCAT
>JBNKDB010000457.1:0-4375 GCA_050288045.1 Anaerolineales bacterium
TTCAGGCGGTCGTCCACCTGGATGATGTCGGCGGTGGAGACACCGCGCGTGGTTTCCGTACGCCGCAGCACGGCGCGCACCCGACTGACCAGTTCGCGCGGGCTGAAGGGCTTGGTGATGTAATCGTCGGCGCCCAGTTCCAGGCCGCGCACGCGGTCGTCCTCTTCGCCTTTGGCAGTCAGCATGATTACGGGCACGTCGTTGTTCTCACGGATCAGGCGCAGGACTTCAAAGCCATCGATGTCCGGCATCATCACGTCCAGCAGAACCAGATCGGGCAGCGTCTCGCGCAGCCGGTCCATGGCCTGTTGGCCGGTAAAGGCTTCAACGACCTGAAAGCCGTCGTGTTCCAGGTTCAAACGGATGAAGCGCACCATGCGCTCTTCATCGTCAACCACTAAAATTCTGCGGTTGGAAAATTGATTATCACTCACTGCTTACTCCCGCCAGGGTGTGATGATCGATTCGTCTTCTTCGCTCGGCATGACCTCAATGAAGGCAATCCGATCCAGCGGCCAGATCACTGAAGTGACCTCGTTTTGTAGGTAGTGCAGGTCTTTGCCATCGCGCCGGCGTGGATTTTGGACGAACAACAGTGTGTCGTTAACATTGGGAAGGTCTTCCATCTCCCCAACAATGGGGTCTTCGTTTGCAATGTGGATGATTACTGTAACTGGCATATCGTTTCCTTAGTGAACCTAGTCCTGGCGCACCAGAGCCTGAATCTTGAACTGCCCTAACGCGATCACATCGCCATGATTGAGCTGGTGCTCCTTGTGCGGGGGGATTTTTACATTATTGACGCGTGTACCATTAGAAGAACCTAGATCGGTAATGGTGATCGTACCTTTATCAAGTTTGATGGTAGCGTGCAGGCGGGAAACGCCCTGGTTGTAGGCTTCGTAGGGTGTCAGATCGATATCTGGTAGGATCGATTGGCCTTCGCTCACGCGGCCAATCGTGAATTCGTTGCGCCCAACAAGCGGCAAAATCTGCCCGGTGCGGACGACGTGCAAGCTGACGATGGCGTCAACGGTGGGCACGGGCGGCTGAGGGCCGGGTGCTGCATCGTCTAACGGGATGCCGAGGTCGGCTGCGTTGATCGTCGAAGTCGAAAGTCCACCCTGCGTGATCAGCTTCGCGCCGCATTCACTGCAAAATAGTGCCCCTTCGAAATTTTCATGCCCGCAGTTGGGGCAAAGATTACTCATAATTGTCGTTCCTCCATACCTGATGGCAGTAGCAATGCTCGAGTGCCATATTTTATCTGCTTTTCGGCTTGACCACTCAACCCATTCCCGTTCTGAAGGCTTTTGACTTCAAGCATGACTGTTTGGGCCAGCCCGGGTTCTCCGGAAACCAATAATTGGGTGGCCAGGTTCTGGAGCCGTTGGGTCGCTTTTTCTACGTTGCCGTTGGCCAGGTCTTTGCGAGCCTGCTCCTGCATGCGGTAAAGGGAGAGCCGGGACATGGCCTTAATGAGCATTTGCGGTGGCGGTTCGAGTTCCGGATTCAAGCCGGTAGGCCGGGAAAGTGAAACACGGCACGATGTCTGGGGAATTGCCCGGGTGGGAATATCCAGCTTGAGTGTGCCATCCAAAAGACACAAATTGTCGATATCTTCTCCGACCGAGTTTACAATGAATTCCATTATAATGGATAACCGTGGCCCTAAGGGGAGATTTCCAATTGAGATGGGCGATTGATTAGAGAGTGAACCAACTTCAGGGGAAAGACGGAACGCATAGCGTAATTCTACGTCGGCGGCCGTTTCGAATTCCAGGTTTACCCGGTTCGCGTAAGTCTGGGAAATGCCGCGGAATTGTTTTTCCAGCAAGGTCTTGATGTCTTTTGCCCGCTGGGCATACAGGCTGGTACCCCCGGTCTTGCGGGTCAGCTCATCCATGAATTCGTCGTTCCAGGCGTCACCAATGCCAATCCCGTTGATGGTGATGCCGCGTTGGGTGGCCTGTTCGGCCAGGTTCAAGCAATCTTCCTCGTCGCCGTAGGTGCGCCCATCGGTGATCAGGATAATGTGATTGAGATAGGCGGTGCTGAGATTGCGATTGACTTCGCTGACAGCGGCTTCTAGCCCCATGAAAATTTCCGTGCCGCCGCGTGTGCCCAGCAGACCGATGCGCGATTCGATGCGCTTGTAGTCCAGGCCACGCGTGGCCGGGACGATTACCTCGGCGCGGTCGTCGAAGGCGACCACCGAGAGGATGTCCTGGGGCTTGAGCTGCCGGACCAGTTCCACGGCAGTCGCTTTCACCATATCCAGGCGGGCACCCTTCATCGAGGTAGAAGTATCCAGCACCAGACTCAAATTGAGCGGGGGATTTGCCACCGCAGTGTATTCCTCTTTGGTAGGCATGGACATCAGGTCGAGCAAGACGTAGACCAGTTGGGGTTTGTCGATGGTTGGTAAGATCGCCCGGCTGTAGATGGCATTTACCATTACGTCAGCCGGGGGATCGATATCTTCGGGTAG
This sequence comes from Anaerolineales bacterium, assembly GCA_050288045.1. GTDB lineage: Bacteria > Chloroflexota > Anaerolineae > Anaerolineales > UBA11579 > JAFGRA01. The sequence goes on from JBNKDB010000457.1 coordinate 2,492, forward strand.
GTTGCGATCGTATAAAGTGCGTTTCTCTTCGTCAGAGAGGACTTCGTAGGCTTCTTGAACTTGCAGGAAAAGCTCAGTGGCACCAGCCTCCGGGTTGGTGTCAGGGTGTAACCGCCGCGCGGCTTGATGATAAGCCTTGCGGATTTCGGTTATGGTAGCCCTTTTGGAGATACCTAGTCGAGCGTAGTAGTTATCAAGATAACCTGTAGACATACCCCTAAGTCCTAGTCGGACATACGCACGAGGATCACGGCGATATTATCTGGCCCACCGGCCGAGTTGGCCGCATCGATCAAATTCTGGCAGGCACGTTGTGGGTTGGGTGCAGTTGTGATGATGTTGAAAATATCATCCTCGTCCAATACGCCCCAAAGTCCATCCGAGCAGATCATCAGATAGCCCGGTTGGGGTAAAGACGCGGTAAAAATATCTGGTTCTGTGGGTTCGCCCTGTCCTAGAGCGCGATAGAGCATGGATTTCTGTGGGTGGACGCTGGCTTCCTCGGCGGTGATTTGCCCCAATTCTTTCAGACGCTCGACCAAAGAGTGGTCGCGGGTGAGGGTCTGCACGCGCCCATCCAGATAAACGGCATAGGCCCGGGAATCGCCCACGTGGGCAAGCGTCATTTGGGTGTTCATCACCAATACAGCGGTCAGCGTAGCACCACCACCGGGGGCGTTCTTGAGCACGGCCTGATTGGCCTCGAAGACACCGCTGCGCATGATCTCTTGCAGGGATTCTTCGGGCGGGTGGGGGCGGGTGCCAAACAAAGGCTGGTAGAGCTTGGTGATCACATGGTTACCCATGGCACGCACTGCGTTTTCGCTGGCGACTTCACCATTCTTGTGCCCGCCCATCCCGTCAGAGACGATGAAAAGCCCCATCGGCAATTTGTTCGTGTCGACAGACATGTTGGCGTTGAAGTAGAACAGGGCATCTTCGTTGTTCTCGCGCTGGCGGCCTACATCGTGCGCCGTCCCAACCACCAACTGGGACGGTTCGATCCTTTGCGAACCTTTGGTGATCTCTTGGAGCTGCTCCTCGGTCAGGGGGGCGGTAGTAGCTTCACTGGGCACGCCCTTGGGCTTCTCTTCTACGACCGTATCCAGGGGCAAAGTATCGGCGTCAACGTCTACGCCGTCGTCATCTTTTTTCGGGAAGAGTTTCTTGAAAAAATCAACCATTGCTGATTCCTCGCGTTTCTATAATGTTGTTATGCCAGCAAGGCGTAAATCTTCTTGTCAGTTGAGCCGAAGTATACGATGCCGTCATGGACAATCGGAGAACCGATCACGGGGCCTTCGGTTGCGAATTGCCACCGCAATCGACCGGATTGGTATTCCAGACAATACAAGTGCCCGTCTGCTGAACCACAGTAGACGGAATCTTTATATACGACTGGTGAACCAACGATCTGATGTTCGGTGGTGTAACGCCATCTTTCTTTTGATGAACGTGTATCGATACAATAGATCACATTGTCGGCCGCTCCAATGAACAGGTAATCGTCCATGATGTAGGGGGAAGAGATGGTACCCTTGCCCAGCCGGAAACGCCAGATCACCCAGCCGGAGCCAGCCTCTAGCGCGTAGAGTGTGCTGTCCAATGATCCAAAGTAAACGGTATCGTTTACCACCAGGGGGGAAGAGGTGATCGAACGTTTGGCTTTATACGTCCACTTGACCTCGCCCCGGAAATTGACGCAGTAGAAATCTCCAGATTCGGAACCGAAGTATACAAATTCATCGGTGACGAATGGTTTCGAGCGCACCGGGGAACTAGATTCTGCGCGCCAGGAAAGTCGCCCGGTCATCAAGTTTACGGCGTGCAGGTAGCCGTCATCCGAACCGACGAATACGTGTCCTTCAGCGATCTTGGGAGAGC
>JBNKDB010000458.1:0-3484 GCA_050288045.1 Anaerolineales bacterium
CCAGCATTGACCCAGGCGAAGACCTGCCTGAAAATGCCACCGGGATGTATTACGTGACCCCAGGCGGACGCACCTTGCTGCACCCGCCGGAAGAAATCCCGGCTGCCAGTATCATCACGCTGCGATTGCTGGTGCGAGAGGGAGGCGAGACGGTCGATGCGCGCCTGCATAATGCGGCCTTCGGACACAATCAGGCGGCGCTTTCCGTAAACCTGGAATACGTCTTTGATGAATTCAAGGTCGCAGCGCCGCTGGCGTTCACCTGGGAACAGTCTGGCGATGGTCATTACCTGCATATCTTCCCAGAAAGTTTTCTGGAACCTGGTCAAACCTATACGCTTTCTGTGGAGGGGAACACCTACACCGGCGGGCTGCATATCGGCAATCTGACCGTGGGTGGTAGGAAAACGGGACGCTTCAGTGAGCAGTTTACTTTTAAGGTAGAGCAGCCCGAATTGGCACAACCGCCACTGTCCGTATCCGAACAAAAGGTATCGGCTTTCGAATGGACGCGCCTGGCGGTGCCGATCCCACCGATGCTGCCCAGTCTAAACCAGATCGGATTCGATTACATGGATTGGATCGTGGGTACGGTGGCCGTCACCGAGCCAGATGCGGACCGGCGTGGCAAGCTCATCCTATGGGTAATTGGTGGCAAGCATGATGCCGACGGTGTGCTGGTAGCTGATCCGGATTCGGATTTTACTTTGGCGTTCAACGGCGCTTACCAGGACGATGCTTTCATTTTCACCAACCGGGATTTCAACCTGGCGGTGACCGGCATTCCGATTCCTTTCAATATATTCCAACTGCGCGGGCGTTTCCGCGAAGATCTGTCCGTGTGGCCGGGGGCCAGTGCCTATGCTGATACGCAGGTGCTTTCGATCCCGACTTTTGGCCCGTTGATGATCGTGGCCGGTTTGGCGAATCGGGTGTGGCGCAAACTCTTGGCAATGGCGACTTTTATCACCCGGCCGTATCCTGAGAATGGCCCGGCCAACCAGCGCCCGCAGGGTGTGCGGGTCGAGCGGGTAGAATTTGCCCGTCCAATTGGCGGACGCGATGGCGAAGTTATTGCTAAAATAGCACTTGAGGCTGGCGCGAGTTACCCGGCAGATGCGCACCGTGGTGCCATCTTGCTGGTCGATGCAGCTAAAGATGAGGCGGTATATCTTGATTACCACAAGCGCTTGAAAGTAGGCTCAGATGCGCAAGGCAACCTGTCTGAAATCCACCTCACCATCCCCGCTAAGACGCGTTTGCCGGAGAAGCTGAAAGCCTTTGTGATTCTGGATGTATTTCCACTGCTGGCAAAAGATTTATGATCGCAGTGGAGCGAATTTTATTAACCACGAAGCTTCAAAGGTACAAAGTTATTTGTGTCTTGGTGACTTTGTAGTAAGTTCAAAAATATAGCTTATCCATTTATAGATCATATGATGGAGAATGGTATGGCGGCAACCACATCCCCAAAAACGAGTAAGCTCCCGACCTGGTTGAAGATTAGCTATTCGACCGGGGACCTGACCACCGGTATCCCGCAGGCCGTGCTGATGTTCTTCCAGCTTTACTTCCTGACGGATGTGGCCGGACTGCGCCCGGATTACGCTGCCTGGGCGATCGCGGCCGGGCGGGTATGGGATGCGATCAACGACCCATTGTTCGGCATTTTCTCCGACCGCATCCGCAGCCGTTTTGGGCGGCGGCGGGTGCTGCTGCTGGTTGGGGCGCTGCCGCTGGGGGTGGCCTTTGCGTTGATGTGGCTGGTGCCGAATTTTGGGGAGGTTGGATTGGCGGTGTATTACGCCCTGGTCTTTATTCTCTTCGATACCTGTTATACGGCCGTGCACGTCGGCTACAACTCACTGACCCCAGAACTGACCAGCGATTACGACGAGCGCAGTTCGTTGAACGGTTACCGTATGGTGTATTCGATCTCCGGTTCGCTTGGTTCTGTGATTCTGGCAACCTTGCTGGGTGAGGCTTTCAGCGACCCGCGCCAGATGTTCGCCATGTTGGGGATCGGGTTGGGCCTGTTCTGTGTGATTCCGCCCTTGATCGTCTTCCGGGTGACGCGCGACTACAAAACCAATCTGGAAACTGAACCGATGCCGCCCAAAGAAGCGATCCTGGCGACGGTCAAGAACCGCCCCTTCCAACTGGTGATGGGTATCTACCTGCTCAGTTGGACGACGGCCAGCGTGATGGCGGCAGTGCTGGTGTATTTTGCCAATTATTATCTGCGTGTGCCCGATCAGGCCAATTATTTTGTGGTGGTGGCGCAGGGCGCCGCGATCCTGTTCGTCCCGGTGATCGTATGGCTGGCGCGCAAATTGGACAAACGGCGGGCCTTCATGGTCGGCAGCGGCAGTTGGATCGTCTTGCTATTGATCTTCTTCTTTCTAAGCCCGGAGCAGGTAACGGTGGTGTATGTGCTGGCCGGGTTGGCGGGTTTGGGCATCGCTACAGCCTACGTAATCCCCTGGTCGATGGTGCCGGACGTGATCGAGCATGATGAGATGTCGACCGGGCAGCGCCGCGAAGGTTCGTATTATGCTTTCGCTTCCTTCTTCCAGAAGCTGGGTACCGGGGCGGCGTTGTGGGCAATGGGACAGGCTCTGGCAATGACCGGGTACATCATCCCAACTCCGGGTGAACCGCTGCCCACCCAGCCGGATGCCGCCATCTTGGCGATCCGGGTGTTTATCAGTTTGATACCGGTCGGGCTGCTGCTGTTGGCGATCTTCTTCGCCTGGCGCTACCCGATCACACGTGAATATCACCACTCGTTGGTGGAACAATTGGCGGATATGGATAATTGAGGAGCGCGCCCTATGCTGTTGGGGTGGGGCGTTGAGTAAGACATTAGCTAATTTGGAGGAGTAGGCAATGCACACGGCAAATTCGTTTTCGTTCACCGCACCACAATTCGCAGTGCTTTCGGAGCGCCAGCTCGAAGACCTGCATCTCGGCGCGCTGGAGTTGCTGCGGCGCACCGGGGTACGTTTCCATCATGAGGAAGCGCTGGAGATGCTGAAGGAGGCCGGGGCGTTCATCAGCGATGGCAACCTGGTCAAATTCCCGGCGCATCTGGTCGAGGAGGCCATCGCCAGCGTACCGGGGCGCATCACGATGTGTGACCGCAATGGTGAGGCCGCCATGTACCTGGAAGGCGAGCGCGTCTATTTCGGCACCGGCTCGGACTGTTTACGCCTGTTCGACTCGCAAACCGGCGAACACCGCCTGTTTACGTTAGCAGACATCATTGACGCGTACCGGCTGTGCGACGCGTTGCCCAACATCCACTTTGTGATGTCGATGGGCATTCCCGCGGACATCGAACCCAAACTGACCTATGACGTGCAGATGGCGAAGATGTTGGAATTTACCACCAAGCCGATCGTGTTCGTGACCAACGACAAGGCCAGTTGCCAGCGTGCCATCGATATGGCCGCGGCGGTGGCCGGAAGCCACGAAGCCTTGC
>JBNKDB010000459.1:0-4713 GCA_050288045.1 Anaerolineales bacterium
CAGCCAGAACGGCGAAACTCCCCACGTCCCGGCAGAAGGCTACAAGTGGAGCCAAGTACCGGCGCTCAACGAGCACATCCGGGTCACACACGCCGGGTGCGCGCTGGACGAAGCGCAAACCATGTTCCAGGCTTCTTACCAGCAAACCATGGAAACCATCGCCTCGCTTTCGGAGAAATTGCTCTTCACGCCCGGGCTGTATCCCTGGATGAACAAGAACACCTTTGCGGCCTACTTCACCTCCTGCACAAGCAGCCATTATCGCTGGGCGCACAAGGAAATCCGCAAGGGAATGCGCGCCCCAGGCCGATTGCAAGCTACCGGGAAACCTTAACAAACGTTAACTCCCCGTTGCTACAGCGTTAACTTCAACGTGCTACTATATTTTTGGAGAGTGATACACTGTTTTCTCTTATCGGTATAGAGAATTGGCGGTTGTAAATGAGGAGGGCGCGGACTTGCTAATTCTCGAGTAAATGCGACATCTGTATTGCGCGTGCATTTGCTCAAATCTGTTCCAGTTGGGGGAACTGTTCTGCTAGCCTGAGGAGCCGGATCCTTCGCCCGGCTTCTCTGCTTTAAACAGCGTAGCCCCATTCACCAGCATTCCCAACAATGCTATTCAAATTTCCCGTAAAGTATTGTATGATAAATAGGATACCCGCTTTTATTATGCGGGGGCTAAATGATTTCCTACACTGCAGCATCACGGATACATAATTACGCAACAGGTATCATGATCGCTTCAAGTAAAAGGTGGTTCTATGAAAACAATGGCAAATGACCGCCGCAGGTTATTTTACCTGGTACTGATCATGGCACTTGTCGCCCTAAGTGTCGGCATCGTTTCGGTCGGTATTCTATACAACACTGCCATTGAACAACAAAAGGCCCGGCTGGTAGAGATCACCCAAAGCCAGGCCCGCCTGATCGAAGCGATTGCCCACCACGAAGACGCCAAGCTAACTCCCCAAGAAACCTTTGACCATACCTTGAGCCAGATCAGAGAAGCCCATGAGAACTATGTAGGTTTTGGCGAAACCGGGGAGTTCACCCTGGCCCGGCGCGAGGGAGATGACATCGTTTTCCTGCTCAGCCACCGCCACTTCGACCTCGGAAACCCACGCCCGGTCCCATTTGCCACGGACCTGGCCGAACCGCAGCGCCGGGCCTTATCCGGCGAGTCGGGTACCGTAATCGGGTTGGATTACCGGGGTGAGACCGTGCTGGCCGCCTACGAACCGGTCGCGGAACTGGGCCTGGGCATCGTTGCCAAAATCGACATGGCAGAAATCCAGGCTCCATTTTATCGGGCGGCTTTTTATACGCTCATGATCGCTGCCACGATCATCTTCTTCGGTGCAATTGCTTTTCTGCGGGTCAGCAGCCCGATGATCGAGCACCTGGAAGAATCTGTAGAAGCGCTGCGCGTCAGCGAAGAGCGTTTTCAACTTACCCTGAATAATTCCCCCATTACCGTATTCAACCATGATAGCGAGTTGCGCTATACCTGGATATACAACCCCCACCCCAGCCTGAAGCCAGAAAATATGGTCGGCAAGACCGACGCCGACCTTTTCCCGCCAAAAGATGCTGCCCGCCTGATGGCAATCAAGACAAAGGTACTTAAAAGTGGAGAAGCCGCCCATACCGAAATAAAAATGACCCTTGGTGGGAAAAGACATCATTACGAGCTCAAGGTCGAACCGCTTACCGATCTAGATGGCAATTGTTTTGGTCTTACCTGTATTTCCTGGGACATCAGTGCCCGCAAACAGGCCGAAGAGAAGATCAAACGGCTCAACGAAGAACTGGAACAACGCGTGATCGAGCGCACCGCCCAGTTAGAATCTTTTTCCTATTCGGTTTCCCACGACCTGCGCGCCCCACTACGAGCGATCAATGGCTTCAGCCAGGTGTTGGAAGAAGATTACGCCAATCTCTTGGGAACAGAGGGAATCGAATACCTGGAGAAAATCAAGAAATCGAGCACGCGCATGGATCGCCTGATCAACGATCTATTGAATTTATCGCTGCTGGGCAGGCAAGAACTTAAACTTGAACCACTCGACCTGACGGAAATGGCCTGTGAGGTCTTTGAAGCCTTGCAAGCCAATGAACCGGACCGGGCCATCGATTTCCGCATCCAAATTCCTGAACCGGATTGTATGGCCATCCAGGCAGATCGCAATCAATTCGAGATCATCTTGACCAATCTACTGACCAATGCCGTAAAATTCTCTCGCAATGCAAATCCGGCGGTGATTGAATTCGGCTGCCTTGATGAAGCCGACGAAAATGTTTATTTCATTCGTGACAATGGGGTTGGTTTCAATATGGAGTATGGCAACAAGTTATTCATTCCCTTCCAACGCCTGCACAGCGAGAGTGAATTCGAAGGTATGGGCATCGGCCTGGCAACCGTGCAGCAAATCATCCAGCGCCACAGCGGCCAAATCTGGGTCGAGGCCGAGGTGGATAAGGGCGCAACTTTCTATTTCACCATCGGCCGTGCATCCAATCACAAGGCGTTAGATCTCTGACCGGCAACTTTCTGCAACAAGGGATATAAAATGTTCGGGGTGGCCTCAGCCACCCCGTTCTTCTTTGGGAATTATGCTTTTACCGGCACAACCAGATCATATGGGTATTTGGTCAAGATTTCCATATCACCGCTAGGGGTAACATAAACGGCATCCTCGATGCGGCAGCCTAGATTTTTGGAAGGATAATACAACCCCGGTTCGATGGTCACGACCACGCCGGGATCGAGTTTATCGGCGCTATCGCCCTGCTTGCGGAACCACGGGCGTTCATGCACGAATAAACCCAGGCCATGCCCAATGCTGTGCACGTAACCTTCCTGGATGTTCATATCCTGGCCAATGGTAGCATGGCCGCGCGCCTCGAACAATTCACAGGTCAGGTCTTGATATTGTGGGCAATCCTCTCCTGCTTTCAAGGCGGCCATCACCTCCTGAAATACCGCCCAGACATCTTCATAAAGCGCCAGCGCCTCATCAGGGGCATAGCCCAGACACCAGGTGCGCGTAAAATCAGAATGGTAGCCGCCGCCCTGCTGCGCCGGGTAAATATCGAAGACGATGGTTTCGCCCAGCTTGAGCACATCGGTGGGTGTCCCGGCGCTGTGTGGCACCCCGGCATCGCGCCCAATGGCAAAGATCGTGCCGTGTGGGTTCTCTGCGCCGCGCTCGGCCAGCCACAGGTTGATGCGCGCCTTGACTTCGGCGATTTGCAACGGTTGGCCGTCAGCCTTGACCAATACGCCATCCTTCACCCGGTGGGAGGCCAGGAAATCCTGTACTTCGCCGACCACTTCCATGTTAATGCGGCTGATCTTGCGCATTTCCTCGGCCTCGGCTTCGTCTTTGGTTGCCATTGCATCTAGCAGCACCGAGTCTTCCAGCTCACCGACCAGCTCCAATTCCGGCATCAGGTCTTGCAGGGCGTTGAAGATCGCATAACTGGCTCCCACATCGCTGGTACCATATAAGGCAACCCGGCCTTGGGTAACCCCCGCATCGGTGAACATACGTTTGAAGCGCAGGGCGAGCGCCTTGATACGGTCACCATCGGTCTCTTTGAGTAATTCCTTGAAGGGATAATCAAATAGATTCTTGGTATCCAGGCCGGTGCTGGCAGCTTCATCACGCTCCATTGGGCCATAGAACAGTTTCGCTCCCCGGCCGCGCGGCTTGATCAACTCGCCTTGGCTCAGATGGATCAGACCGGTAAAATAGGTCATGGTGGGGTTATGTTGGGCCGGACCGGTCACCAAAATGGCGTCCAGTCCATTGGCCTGCATTAATGCATCAAGATCAGATTTCATGCACTGTTTCCTTTCTTGGTCACAGACAATTTGTAGATTCAATTACTTATCAACCCGCCTTGGATAATTCTACTTCGTTTAGGCGGATTTGTTCGCTCAAAAGTTCCCGTTAAAAACCAAACACCACTTTGCGGAACGCTGAAAGGGTAATCATCGAAGCCGCGTCTTCATGGCCCATCAAGATATTCGTCAGGGTATCTTTCAACTCGGGGAATTTGTTGGTGGCTTTGACAGCACGCGACATCAAGAGTGGGTTGATGTATAAGCGCCGCAGGTAGGTCAGGAATACGAACACGCGCTGGAAATGTTTCCGCATCATCTTATCGTACCCAGCCAGGCGCGCCGCCGAAAAATCACCGGCCGCGAACATCTCACCAATGTACCCACCCGCCAGCCTGCCGGACTCGAGCGCGAAATCGATACCTTCCCCGGTCAATGGGCTGACCAGTCCGGCGGCTTCACCAACCAGCAGGATGCGGCCTTTATAGGTTGGAGCAATGGGGAAATCGATGCGCAGCGGATACCCTCTGATCGGTCCAAGCGGTTCCGCATCAGCCAGCATGGCCTTGATCTTGGCATTCTTTTCGATCCACAATTCCATTGCAGCCCGTGCCGAAGGCGGCTTTTGTCGCCAGGGCAGGTCTGTCTTCCAGAAACCAATGCCTATATTGGCCGCAGTTTCCGAGATCGGGAAAACCCAGGCATAGCCGGGCAAGGGCACATCCTGAAAGTGGGCTTGCACACGATCGCTCAACCCACTCACGCCTTCGTAATAAGCGCGCGCCGCCAGGATCGGCTTTGGCTCATAATCCAGGATGCCTAACTTGGAAAGCAGGCGCATATTGGCCCCGACCGCCATGATC
>JBNKDB010000460.1:0-3007 GCA_050288045.1 Anaerolineales bacterium
CCAGCGTGCGCGGCCGCAACCTGGTCACCGGCCTACCGGAAACCCTGGAACTTTCCTCCGTCGAAATCCGTGAGGCGATTTCCGGCTCAGTGCAAACGATCATCGACACCGTCAAAGACACTCTGGAAGAAGTGCCCCCTGAGATCGTTTCGGACCTGATGGACGTCGGTATCTGTCTGGCAGGCGGCGGTTCGCTGCTGCAAGGCCTGTCCGACCGCATCAGCGACGAAGTCCGCATTCGCGCCTGGGTAGCCGAAGACCCGATGACCTGCGTAGCGCGCGGCGCCGGTATGATCCTGGAAAGATTCGAAGAACTGAATTTCTTATTGTTGCCGTTGGACTCACAAGAGTAAGGACAGGTTCACCTTGATCCGCATGGGAACCCCACCCAGCTCGCCAACATTACACCCCACAGACCCCGCGTAAAATGAAGCCACCCTCCTCGCGCTCCTGGCAAACCGCTGTGCTGATCCTGATTGTGATCGGCTTGCTGGTGCTGGCTTTGGGTGGCTACTTGCAGCCGCTTTCCCGCACCTTACTCAGCCCGGTGCTGCCCGTTCAGAACTGGTTGTATTCCCGTTACCAGGCTTTCGAGAACCTGATCACCGCCCCCTCCGACACCGCCCAAATGCGCCAACGCAATGCCCAACTCGAAGCTGAGGTCGCCAGCCTGCAAACCCAGATCATCAGCTTGCAGCAGCAGGTCACCGAAGTCGAGATCCTCTCGGCCCTGTTGGATTTCGCGCGCGCCCAGCCGGAGAACAAATACCAGGCGGCTGCCGTCATCAGCCGCGACCCCAGCCCATTCATGCAATACGTGATCATCAACCGTGGCTCGGATGATGGATTGCGCCGCGGCATGCCGGTGGTTAGCGATCAGGGTTTGGTAGGGCGCGTCGCCGCCGTAACCGCCAGCGCGGCGCGCGTGCAGCTCATCACCGACCCCGGCTCCACGGTAAACGTGCGTGTCCAGCCCGACAACGCTGACTCCGTGCTGGTCGGCAGTGTGACCAGCGAAATCTCCCTGGACATGGTTCCCCAGGACTCCGAAATCCAGCCCGGTGATCTGGTACTGACTTCCGGGTTGGGCGGCAATTACCCACCCAATATTCTCATCGGCCAGATTACCGGCGTGCGCGAACAAGCCACCGCGCTCTTCAAGACTGCCTCGGTACAGCCCGTCGTCGATTTCTCCCAATTGGAAATTGTGCTGGTGATCGTCAACTTCAACCCCATCGACATCGAACCCCTCATCCCCGAACCTACCCCGGGCACATAAATGTTCGTTCCGATCCTGCTCGGTATTCTCCTGCTTGGCGGCGCGACCATGCTGCAAATCTCCGTGGTCAGTCAGATTACGCTACTACACGGCCCCGCCGACCTGGTCTTACTGGTCTTGTTGGGCTGGGTCTTGCATGCCCGCGTCGAGGGCCGCTGGCAGTGGGGTTTGATTGCCGGTTACCTGATCGGAACCATTTCAGAACTGCCCCTATGGCTACCGATATTGGCCTATTTGCTGGTCACCGGCCTGGCCTACGTACTGCAAACGCGCGTCTGGCAGGTGCCGATCATGTCCCTCTACGTGACCACCATTGCCGGTACATTCATCGTTCAGGGTCTGAGTTTCTTCTATTTGGTGATCTCCGGCACGCCATTAGCGTTTAGTGAGTCTTTAAACTTAATCATTTTACCCAGTGTTATACTGAATTCAATGTTAGCCTTACCGGTATATGCCGTGGTCGGCGAGGTAGCCAATTGGGTTTACCCGCCTGAGATCGAAGCATGACAAACGAAAAACAAACCGAAACCCGCTCAACACTCGCTCCCTGGCGCATCAACTTCTTCCTGATCGCTGCCGGGGTAGTCTTTATTATTTTTATCGTGCGCCTGTTCACCATCCAGATCGTGCAGGGCGCCGACTATATTGCTCAGGCCGAAGAGAACCGCACCGAAACGATCAGCATCCCCACCCGCCGCGGCGTGATCTACGACCGCAACGGCATCATCCTGGCGCGTAATATTGCTTCATACAACGTCGCTATCACCCCCGCCCTGCTGCCCTACGAAGACTCCGACCCCGACGTGATCTTCAAAGATGGCGAAGCCAACGAAATCTTCCGCGAGCTTTCTTACCTGACCGGCGTGCCCGTCAACAAGGGCAGCATCGAAGACCCCTTGCTGACCTGTGGCGACAATATGGGCATCCGCGAAATGGCGGCCAAGGGGTTCACCTTTTCACCTTACACCCCCGTATTGATCAAGTGTGACATCGATATCGAACTCGCCATGGCGATCCAGGAAAAAGCCGTCGATTGGCCCGGCGTGAGCATTGAAGTCGAACCGGTGCGCGATTATCCCACCGGGGAGGTCACAGCCGGGGTGATCGGTTTCCTCGGCCCGATTCCGGCCATCCGCGAGGAAGCCCTGCGCGCTGAAGGTTTCATCCCCAATCGCGACAAAGTTGGCTATGCCGGAATCGAACTCTACTTCGATGAGGAACTGCGTGGCAAGAACGGGCAACGCGTCGTTGAAGTCGATGTGGCCGGACAGACCTTACGCGACCTCGAAGCGCCGCTCGCGGCAGAATCGGGCTTGAACCTGGTGCTGACCCTGGATACACGTTTACAGCAAGCCGCTTACTCGATCCTGCGCCGCGAGATCGATTTTTGGAATACCTACCTGGGGCGCATCAACGCCACCAGTGGCGTGGTCATTGCCGTAAATCCCAAAACCGGCGAAATTCTATCGATGGTCTACTGGCCGACCTTCGAAAACAACCGCATGGCGCGTTTTATCCCGGCTTACTATTACGAACAACTCACTTCTGATTCGACCGAGCCTTTGCTCAACCACGCCGTCGGGGCCGAAATGCCCGCCGGATCGGTCTTCAAGCTGGTCACTGCCGTTGGTGCGTTGAACGAAGAAGTTGTTACGCCCGACACAGTTTTGGATACCCCGGGCACGATCGAACTTACTGAAAAATTCTATGCCGGTGATCCTGGCAGCG
>JBNKDB010000461.1:0-3469 GCA_050288045.1 Anaerolineales bacterium
GTTTGCTGGGGGCAATTGCCGGGTTCACCAATGCCGCCAACCAATTGGCTTCTTTCCGTATTTATGAAATGGTCGTGCGCTACGTACGCCTGTACGAGGAGCGCGGCGAACAGCGCAAGGCCGCTGCGGTATACAAGATGGCGGGCATTTTCGAATTCTCTGGCGCAGTGATTGCTTTCGTGCTGGTCTGGCTGCTGGCTCCCTGGGGCGCACACTTTTTTGGCAAAGATGCCAGCACCGCTCCCTTCTGGGTATTGTATGGGGCGGTAGCGCTGATCACCTTCCTATTCGAAAGTTCACGCGGCCTCTTGCAGGTCTTCGACCGCTTCCAGGCGCTGGCAATCGCCAACGTAGTACAGAGTGTGGCAACCCTGACCCTGGCCGTGTACTGGTACTTCAACGGCGGCGGATTCTTTGAAGTGCTGTTGATGTACATCGCCGGTAAATTGGTATGGGCCTTGGGCGTGACCAGTGCCGCAATCTGGACGGCTGCACAGCAGTGGGGCCGCGATTGGTGGCGCACACCGCTGGGTGTTTTGCGTGAAGACCGCCGCAGCCTGATGACCTTCGCCTTCAGCACCAACATCAGCAACACGATCAGCCTGGTGACCAAAGACAGCGAAAACCTGTGGGTGGCCGCCTTCCTGGGCACCGAAGCCGCTGGCTATTACAAATTTGCCGCCAACATCGTCGGCATCCTCAAGCTGCCGGTTACGCCCTTATCCCAAACCACCTACCCGGAACTCTCCCGCGATGTGGTCAAAGAAAAGTGGGACAGCGTACTGGACACGATCAAACGCAGTTCCCGCCTGGCAGCCGCCTACAGCTTGCCATTGATGGCATTCCTGGTGATCTTCGGGCGCTGGGCGATCAGCTTAGTGTACGGCCCGGAATGGTTACCGGCCTTCCCCTTGCTCCTGATCTTGATGGTCGGGCACGTCTGGGATAACATCTTCTTCTGGAACCGGGTCGGGCTGCTGGCACTCAACCGCCCGGTCTTCCCCACCACGGTCAATTTCGTCGGCATGCTGATCAAGATCCCCTTGATCTTCCTGTTGGTGAACCAGTTCCAGGCCTACACCTTCGCCGTGCTGCTGGCCGGATATTACATCTTCACCAGCGGTATTTCAGCCGGGCGCGTGCTGTTGGACGTGCGCCAACGTCTCACCGCCAAAGGAGCCACATGAGAATCGCCCTGATCGCCCCCACCAGCATCCCCGCCCGTACCGCCAATAGCATACAGGTAATGAAGATGGCCCAGGCCCTGGCTTCCCTGGGTCATTTTGTGTATTTAATCGCCCCCGGCACCTCTCCCGGTGCGCCCTGGGAATACCTCGCTTCGCATTACGGCCTACCTTCCGACCAGCCGGAAACGCTGGAGATCGGCTGGCTGCCGCGCACAAAATTCTGGCGGGGCTACGATTACGCCCGCAAAGCGGTGCGCCATGCCCAAGACTGGCACGCCGACCTGAACTACACGCGCTTGCCGCAGGCCGCCGCACTGGCAAGTTCACAGCATTTGCCCACCATATTCGAAGTCCACGACCTGCCCACCGGCAAGATGGGGCCGTTGCTGTTCCAGCGTTTCTTACGCGGCCGCGGCGCGCGCCGTCTGGTGGTGATCACTCAGGCTCTGGCGGACGACCTCGCCGGGCAATTTAACGCCCCACGGGAAGCGCCCTTCACCATGATCGCCCCCGATGGCGTCGACCTGGAACGCTTCGCTGACCTGCCCGAACCGGCATCAGCCAGAAAAGCGTTGAAATTGCCCAACCGCTTCACTGCCGGGTACACCGGCCACCTGTACCCCGGGCGCGGCGCTGAACTGCTGCTGAAGGTTGCGGCCCAATTGCCGAAAGTGCAATTCTTACTGGTAGGCGGCGAACCCGCCGATGTGGCGCGCCTGCGCGCCCAAGTCGAGGAAACCAAAATGCGCAACGTCACCCTGACCGGTTTCGTGCGCAATGCCGAACTGCCGCGCTACCAGGCCGCCTGCGATTTGCTATTGATGCCTTACCAGGCCCGCGTTTCGGCCTCTTCCGGCGGGGACATTTCCCGTTATCTCAGCCCGATGAAACTGTTCGAGTACCTGGCCTGTGGGCGGGCGATCCTGTCCAGCGACCTACCTGTGCTGCAAGAGGTACTGAACGCCAACAACGCCGCCATCCTCCCGGCGGCGGACGCCAACGCCTGGGCACAAGCCATCCAACAACTTCAAGCCGAACCCGCAACCCGCGAAAGATTAGCCGCTAACGCTCGCCAGACGGCGCAAAAATACAGTTGGAAAGCGCGCGCCGAACGCATCCTAGATAGCTTGTAAGCAATTCCGCATCGACGTTATAATTTCTTACTTGCGCTTGTAGGTAAATGCCCCATTGACTTGGCAATAGAAAATTACTTACCAGGGCATTTACCAAAGGAGAACAATATGCCCACCGCATTGATTACCGGAATTACCGGTCAGGATGGTTCATATCTAGCCGAACTGCTGCTCGAGAAAGGCTACCGCGTGATTGGTATGGTACGCCGTTCCAGCACGGTGACCTTCGAGCGCATCGACCACATCCAGGACGACGTCACGATCGTACATGGCGATCTGCACGACCAAAGTTCGCTGGTGGACATTATGGAGCAGTTCCAACCAGAGGAAGTCTACAACCTGGCAGCACAGTCCTTTGTGCCGGTTTCCTGGAGCCAACCGGTCTTGACCGGGGAAGTGACCGGCCTGGGCGTTACCCGTTTATTAGAAGCCATCCGCCTGGTGAAACCAGAGGCGCGCTTCTACCAGGCTTCATCGAGTGAAATGTTCGGCAAGGTACTCGAAGTGCCCCAGAAAGAAACCACCCCCTTCTACCCGCGCAGCCCGTACGGCGTTGCCAAGGTATACGCTCACTGGATCACGATCAATTACCGCGAATCCTACGATCTGTACGCCTGCTCCGGCATCCTGTTCAACCACGAAAGCCCGCGCCGTGGCCGCGAATTCGTCACCCGCAAGATCAGTTCCGGCGTGGCGCGCATCAAACTGGGTTTGACCGACGAACTGCGTCTGGGCAATCTGGAGTCGCGCCGTGATTGGGGTTTTGCCAAAGATTACGTTGAAGCCATGTGGCTGATGCTCCAACAAGAAAAGCCCGATGATTACGTGGTCGGTACCGGGGTGACACATTCCGTACGCGAGTTTTGCGAGGCCGCCTTTGGGGGTGTGAACCTGGATTACAACGATTACGTCATCCAGGACGAGCGTTTCTACCGCCCGGCCGAGGTCGATCTATTAGTGTCCGACCCCAGCAAGGCCAAGCAGAACCTGAACTGGGAGCCGCGCGTGCAATTCGAAGCATTGGTGCAGATGATGGTGGAAGCTGACATTACCCGCATGAGTCGGGAATTGATCTAATCCAAGTCCCTGTGTAGGGGCAACTGGCCGGTTGCCCGCCTCCTTTCCCGGTTTATTGGGAATGTAAGCAAC
>JBNKDB010000462.1:0-2486 GCA_050288045.1 Anaerolineales bacterium
GTGATCCAGGGCGGTACTTCGGTGAACACAATTGCGGCCGAGGCCTGCCTGGAACTGGACCTGCGCTCGGCGAGACCGGAAGCTTTGCAGCGCATGGCTGCTGATGTGGAAGGCATCGTGATGGCAGCCAATAAACAAGGCGTGACGGTGCTGGCGGAAGTGATCGGCGACCGCCCCGCAGGCCGCATCGCCAACGAGCACCCGTTGGTAAAATTGGCGACCGAAGTCTTGAAGGAACTGGGTGTCGATCCGGGTTTCTGGATCGGTTCGACGGACGCAAACATCCCGCTCAGCAAGGGTTTACCGGCGATCTGTATTGGGCTAACGCGCGGTGGCGGGGCACATACCGTCGATGAGTACATCATGACCGGGCCGTTGGAGGATGGCCTGGCGCAACTTTATGCGCTGGTGCAGCGCGCTTATCAGGTTTTAGAATAGCTCTTGGGGGAACACTCAAGTGCTCGATCTTTGTTGATCGAGTGTTTCCGATATTTATAAGCAATCTTTATAATTAGGTAAGTATTTTCTCTCTGCCTTCGAGTCTCTGTGGTTTAAATTATTTACCGTAGAGTTGCAGAGACGCGGAGGGTTATCAATCGCTATTCGTGCCATTCGTGTTTCAAGGGACACACTTATGAAATTCCTCCTGTTTCTGCTTGGTCTTATCCTGGTGCTGCCGCTTAGCGTACTCTCTTTCCTGGCATTCTCCGTCCCAATTACTATTTCCGGGATGTTTACCCTGATCGGTTGTTGGCTGGTGGCTGTGGCGGGGTTGTGCGCGCCCTGGCAGAAGAAATACGCCCTGGGGTTAGGAATGATCGGCGTAGTACTGGTGCTGGGGGTATTTACAGCGCGGTCGGTGCTGATCACGCGCAGCAACACACTGGAATTGGTCACCCTGCCGGGGGAGCGTTCGGGGCGGTTGCTCACGCGGCTGTTCGATGAGCGCGACGTAGTACTGTTTGCCCTGCCGGTAGCGCGCATGCTGGGGCTGGTGACGAGTCAGGAATATGACGGTGCGCCAGAAACCTTCGGGCAAATCTATGCCGAGATTGCAGCAGCAGAGGGCATCGTGCCTTCTCCATTTCTAACCACTTACCTGTTGGCGCAATCCCCGCGTCACTTCGACCTGCTGGTGCTGGAACCGGATGTGGAGAATCCGGAGAGTGCGTTGATCTTCCTGCATGGCTTTGGCGGGAATTTCACCTTGCAATGCTGGTTGGTCGGCCAGGCGGCGCAAGAATTAGGCATGCTGACAGTCTGCCCTGCAACGCGCTTCGATGGCTATTGGTGGGGGAAAAATGGGGAACGCACTTTGGAAATTACCCTGGATTATCTAAAAGACCGTGGCGTGCAACAGGTGTTCCTGGCTGGACTTTCAAACGGCGGGATTGGGACCAGCCGCCTGGCACCGGACCTGGCAAGTGAAATCGACGGCCTGATCTTGGTTTCCGGCGCTGACCCTGGCGCGGAACCGAGCGGGTTGCCAGTGTTGGTCATTCACGCTACAGGTGACGAACGTATTCCGGTAAGCACCGCCCGGCGTTATGCCGAGCAGGCTGGGGAATCAGGGACTTATGTAGAATATGAGGGCGATCACTTCCTGCTGGCAAAGCAGGCAGATGAAGTGCTCCCGGAAATACAGGCCTGGTTGTTTGCTCAGGCTGCGCCTTGAGCAGGATCGTAGAACTGGATCACACCCCATTGGCCGTTGTATAACCATTCGGGGTCTTGTTCGGAAAGCTCCTCCGGCTTCCCGGGCGGCATCCCGACCATCACCTCTGATTTGGAGACGCGTAAGGCCAGCACCGTGGTAGGGGCGTAGCGCAGCACGGCGGCGAAGGGTGTGGTGTAGGGCCAATGCCGGTCGCCGATGATACGGCGGTAGTTGGCATCGCCCTTGGTGATCAGCAGCGCCGATTGGGAAAGCGTTTCCAATAGGTCGGCAGGCGCTTCCCAAAATGCTAGCGGAGAAGTCCAGTAAACGTGGTTGGAAAGTGTTAGTTTCCCATTATCGAGTTGGGCTTGTAGTTGCTGGCCCAGGGCCTGGGTGTCGGCATGATCATCATTTGCCAGCACCGCAATCGTGTTCTCGATGTCGGCGATGATGGCATCTGAGACGTAGGTGGGATGCAGTTTGGCGTGCAGGTTGACCTGGGCAGCCAGGCCCTTTTCGAGCAAGAAATTGGCAAGGAACAGGTCGGTGATCATTTCGATGCCAACGTTATCCAGGGCAATGTCGATCCGGGCGGCTTCGGCTTTCAAGTCGAGCAGGTACGGGATCGCTTTTGAGCGGTCATCGACCAGGATATGTTCGGCAGCGAGTTGTTCCGCGCTCTGATTTTCCGCGTCTCCTTCTTGCGCGGGCCACATACTTAGATCGGCCTGGTTGCCCCACAGGTCAGCAGCCAGCAAATGGGTAAGCGCTTCCTCCAGGTTTTCCAGTTGCATCCAGGTCCGCACGCGCGTGCTCCCGGCGCGGATGG
>JBNKDB010000463.1:0-4121 GCA_050288045.1 Anaerolineales bacterium
GAAGAAGTGTTGTATCCGGCAATGGAAGATTTCGCGCTCGACATCGTGATCGGCAAAGGCCCGACGGCGCGCTCCATCCGGCTCAAGCTGCCGCGCTTCACTGTGATCGGGGCAACTACTCGTCTGGCGCTGGTTACTGCCCCACTACGAGCGCGTTTCGGTGCCACCTACCGCCTGCGTTTCTATGAAGAGGACGAAATGAAACGCATCATCACCCAGGCCGTAGACAAACTCGACGTAGATGCTGACAAGGAAGGTGTGGAAGAGATCGCCCTGCGCGCCCGCGGCACACCGCGCGTTGCGCTTCGCTTGCTGCGGCGCGTGCGTGATTACGCCCAGGTGCGTGCCGACGGCACGATCACGCGCGAGGTTGCCAACGCTGCCCTGACCTTATTGGACATCGACCCACTTGGCCTGGATGATATGGACCGGCGCGTGCTGCGCACCATCATTGAAAAGTACAACTGCGGTCCGGTTGGCCTGAACACGATATCGGCTTCGATCAGCGAAGAGCAAGATACGATCATGGATGTGGTCGAACCGTATCTTTTGCAGTTAGGCTTTATCGAACGCACTTCACAAGGACGCGTAGCGACCCCCGCGGCCTGCGAACATCTTGGCCTGCCCTATACCAAGGGCGACCAACCACGTTTATTGTAGGTGCCTGATGGCAACACTTGCGCGCGTCTTGATGATATTGGGAGTGGTGATCTTTGTGGTCGGCGGCCTGCTCTACCTGGGTGCCCGTCTGAACCTGCCCCTTGGCCGCCTGCCGGGCGACATCCGCATCGAACGCGAGAACCTTACCTGCATCTTTCCCGTGGTGACCATGATCCTGGTTTCCGTGATCCTGACGGTCGTGCTCAACCTGGTCATCCGCTTCCTAAACAAATGACCCAATCGCTGGCAAATTGCAAAGCGATTTGCATAAAGACCTTTCCATATCTTGAAAACTGCTGATTTCGATTACCATCTCCCTCAAGAACGCATCGCCCAGACACCGGTAGAACCGCGCGATTCCTCGCGCCTGCTGGTACTAGACCGCCAAAGCGGAGCCATCACCCACCGCATCTTCCGCGAGATCGGTGATTACCTGCGCCCCGGCGACGTACTGGTCGCCAACCAGACGCGTGTCATCCCCGCCCGGCTGTACGCCCGCAAGGTGCCGACCGGCGGCAAGGTCGAAGTGCTGCTGCTCAACCGCCGCGACGAACGTACCTGGGAAACATTGGTTGGTGGCAAACGCATGACGACCGGCAAACGCGTTGCCCTGGAAAACGGCCTGGAAGGCGAGATTGTGGAAGAACTGGACGGGGCGCGCCGCATCGTGCGTTTCGACCAGCCGCTGGACGAGGCCATCGAAGAGATCGGCCTGATGCCGCTGCCCCCTTACATCCACGAAAAACTGGACGAACCGGAACGCTACCAGACTGTGTACGCCCAAGAAAGCGGTTCGGCTGCCGCTCCCACCGCCGGGCTGCATTTCACCCCCACACTGATCGAGAGCCTGCAAAACCAGGGCGTGCTTTTCGCCAAAGTCACCCTGCACGTCGGCTTGGATACCTTCGCACCGGTCAATGAAGATGATCCCAACGAGCACCACATCCATACCGAATGGTGCCGACTGACCCCCGAAACCGCCGAGACCATCAACCGCGCCAAAGCGGCGGGCGGACGCGTGATCGCCGTGGGCACCACCAGTGTGCGCACGCTGGAAACCGCGGCGCGTAATGCCGCCCCAGGTGAGGTGGTCGCGCCGTTCGAAGACCCCACTGACCTGTTCATTTTGCCCGGCTATACCTTCAAGGCAGTCGACGTGATGGTTACCAATTTCCACCTGCCGCGCTCCACCCTGCTCATGCTGGTCAGCGCCTTTGCCGGCCGCGAAACCATGCTGGCGGCTTACGAAGCCGCTATGCAGAATGAATACCGCTTCTATTCCTTTGGCGATGCCATGCTAATCTTATAAGTGATCTTTCCATCTTCCCCCATTTTCAAACCATTTCAATTGCTATTTGCCGTCTCCGGCCATTGGTTGAGTGTCAACCAATAGGTACGCAGCAGTTTTGCCAGGTCGACCAGATCGCTATAGGAAACCGGCTTGACCAGGTATGAATTCGCACCCAATTCATAGGCTTTGTTGATGTCGGAAGGCTGCTTGGAAGAGGTGAACACGATCACAGGCAGGCGCCGGGTAGGCGCGGTTTCCCGGATCCAGGCCAACACTTCGAACCCGGAGCGCAGCGGGAGTTTCAAATCCAGGAGGATGAACAATGGATAAGGATGTACTTCCCGGTCAGCATATTCCCCTTCCCCCGAAAGATAAGCAATCGCCTGCTCCCCGTTATTGACGACCGTGATCTCCATATTGATCTCGGCCTTGCTCAAGGCGCGTTTGAGTAATAAGACATCGTTGGGATCATCTTCAACAAGCAGGATGGTGGGTATCTGGCTCACGTTTCGGTCTCCGCTTCAGGTAACTCAATCCAAAAAGTACTACCTTTTCCTAAGGCAGATTTTACCCCAACTTTACCGTTTAAGCGTTGCATTCCCCGCTGCACGATGGCCAGGCCAATCCCAGTGCCTGGATATTCAGTCGGGCCATGCAAACGTTCGAAGATCCGAAAAATGCGGGCGTGGTGGTCAATGTCGATGCCAATGCCGTTATCCTGGATATTCAGACGAACCATGCCATTATTTTGTTCGGTCCAAATGCGCACTTTCGGCCGCTCACCTGCGGGGACAAACTTGACGGCGTTGTTGATCAGGTTTGCGATCACCTGATAAAGCGTAATGTAATGGCCCTGCACGAATGGTACCGGTTCTTCGATCGTAATCTCAGCATCGCGTTCAAGGATCGTATTCACCTGGAGGTCACAGGCTTCTTTCAAGATATTTGCCAGCGACAGGCTGCGAATATGAATATCCGCACGGCTCAATTGGCTGTAAGAAAGCAAATCCTGGATCAGGGTGTCCATCCGCCGGGAAGCTTCCACGATTCTCTGGGCATAGTTCAATCCTAACGAATCCAGCGTCTCGCTATAGTCTTCCAACAATGCCTGGGCGAAGCCTTCCATGGCGCGTAGGGGAGCGCGCAGGTCGTGGGAAACCGAATAGGCAAATGTCTCGAGTTCAGCATTACTGCTCTGGAGCTCCTCCGTCCTGGCGCTGACCCGGTTTTCCAGATCGGTGGCATGGCTGCGCACCTGCGCATACAGGCGGGCATTCTCGATCGCAATCGCGGCCTGGTCGCCAAGCAGGCGCAGCGTGCGTAACTCTGAATCTTCAAAGGTTTTCGGGTCGGCAAAATATACCGTCATCACCCCAACTACATCCTCGCCAATCTTCAACGGCAACCCAATCAGCGCCCCAAAAGGATATTTATCCGAACCTTGAAACAAATCATCACGACTGACATCGGGGATCACAATCGTCCGGGCCTGGTCGGCAACGGATCGGGTCAGACCATGCAGGCGCGGTTCCGGCAGGTCGAGCAGCAAGTTATGGCTCTTATCAAGCGCTGTGTGCGTAGTGAGTTTATCCTCTTGGCAAAGAAAGATGCGGGCAATTTCTGCCCCCGCGGTAATATCCAGGGCCGCGCGCAGGATCGACTGTAGTACATCATCCAGCGCCAGGCTGTTGGTAATGCCTAAACTGGCCTGCTGCACGGCCTCCAATTCCGCGGCTCTTTGTTCAGCCGCGGCGAGCAGGCGCGCCTGTTCCAACGCCATCGCCGTCTGGTTGGCCACTTCCTGAGCAACATTGATATGTTCAGCTTCGAAAACATCTGGGCGGGTGGAGCGCAGGTTGATGGAACCGATCAACTCACCATGCACGATCATGGGGAGAATGGCGTAAGAACGCAGCCCGGCCGCCAATACTTCGTCTTTGACCAGGGCGTTCTTTTCATATTTGAGTACATCGCCGATCACGTGCACCTTGCCGAGTTCCAATCCGTGCGGATTAATGATCGCCATCGGCACCCGGCGGCCATCCCCATTTTTTATCGCGCGGTCAGCAGATTCGGCCATGACCAGCGCTTCGGGGGAATGCAGGTCGTACAGCGTGACCGTGGTACGTTCTGCTGGGATAATGCTATGCAACCGTCCCACCGCCGTTAC